>JANLFZ010000547.1 GCA_024653385.1 Thermoguttaceae bacterium
AAAAACTGGCACAGTCCCCGTGAACGATTCCGGCAGGATTGCACCCGGCCGCGAAATCGGCCACGATGGTAGGCTGCGTCGGGTGACGATCTGGACGCGCAAGAGAAGTCCTGCAAAGCGTATGAGGATCGGCGGAATGCAACGACCCTGGTTAGCTCTTGTTTCGAGCTTCGTGTTGGGCATCCTGGCGGCCGCGGCCACGGCCCAGGAGTGGCCCCGGTTTCGCGGCCCCAACGGCACCGGCGAGGCCGCGGATATCGGCCTGCCCGTGCCGTGGACCGACCGCGACTACCGGTGGAAAGTCGAGTTGTCCGGCGCGGGACACTCGTCGCCGGTGGTTCGTGGAGATCGCTTGTTCGTCACTTCGGCCGACGAAAACGACGCGACGTTGTGGATCTACTGCCTGCGAACCAGCGACGGCCACGCGGTCTGGAAACGCGAGTTCGCCTCGAAGCCGCATCCCAAGCACAAGTTCAACGGCTATGCCTCGTCGACCCCCGCGGTCGACGACCGTCACGTCTACTGCCTTTGGGCGAACCCGGAATCCCTCACCGCCGTCGCCCTCGACCAGGCGGACGGGCGCGAGGTCTGGCGGCGCGACTTGGGACCGTTCGTCGCGGAGCACGGCTTCGGGATCTCGCCGATCGTGTTCGAGGATACGGTCATCGTGTCGAACGACCAGGATGGCGCGAGTTTCGTCGCGGCCTTGGAGTGCGCGACGGGCAAGACCCGCTGGCAAACCGGCCGCCGGACCGAGAAGGCGGGCTATGCCACCCCGTGCCTTTGGCGACCCGAGGGCAAGGCCCCGCAGTTGATCCTCAGTAGCTGGGCCCAGGGCATCAGCAGCCTCGATCCGCGGACCGGCAAGCCGAACTGGGAGCTGCCCGTCTTCCAGAACCGCACCGTCGGCTCGCCGATGATTGCCGCGGGCTTGATTTTCGCCGCGGCGGGCGTGGGCGGCGTGGGCAGGCAGATGTTCGCGGTGCGGCCCGGCGACCCCGACCAGGCGATCGAGCCCAAAGTCGCGTACCAGGTCGAGGGGCCGCTGCCCTATGTCGCCGTGCCCGTGGCCAAGGACCGCCTCGTCTTCCTCTGGCAGGACCGCGGCGTGGTGACGTGCCTGGATGCCCCGACCGGCAAGGTCCTGTGGCGCGAGCGGATCGGCGGCGAATACTTCGCCTCGCCCATCCGCATCGGCGACCGGCTGTACTGCCCCTCGCGCGAGGGCGAAATGGTCGTCTTGGCCGCGGCCGACACGTTCAAGCTCGTGGCCCGGTTTCCGCTGGGCGAGCGGACCCACAGCACGCCGGCCGTTGCGGGCGGCACGCTGTACCTCCGCACCGCCTCGCATGTGATGGCCCTGGAAGGCCGGCGGGCCTCGACGCCCTGACGGGTTGCGAAACCACGCGCGGGAACCCCCGCGGGGTTCGCGGTCTTTTCTCATCGCAAGGAGCCCGATCATGACGACACGACCTACGTTGCCGCCGGCGGTCCTCGCGGCGGTCGTCCTGGCGTGCGGCGGGGCGTCCTCAGTCGCCGCCGAGCGACCTTCGACCACGCCCCTGGTGACTGTCACCCCCCGAGCGACCGAGGAACTCCTCGCCAATCCCGGCATCGGATGGCAGACCTTCCACCGCACCAGCAAGCAGGATAAGAGCCTGCCCGGCTGGATTCCCTCGACCGTCCAGTATGCCCGCTGGGGTTGGGGCGAACTCGAGCCGGCGCCGGGCAAGCTGAACGAGGCGTTTCTGGACGACGTGCTCCGCCAGAGCCGCGAGTCGGGCCAGAAACTCGCCTTCCGCGTCATGTGCTGCTCGACGACGCGCGGCCGGCCCTACCATCCCGCGTGGCTTGCCGATGTGGGCGGCCGGGTGCTCGAGTGCGATTACGAAGGGCGAACGGTCCTTCCCATTCCCGACCTCGACGATCCGATTGTCCTGTCCCGCCACCTCGACTTTATCCGGCGGCTCGGCCGGCGGTACGACGGGCATCCGGACCTGGATCACGTCGACCTGGGTTCGGTCGGCTGGTGGGGCGAGTGGCATCTCAGCGGCTCGAAGCGGTGCAAGATCCCCACGCTCGAAAACCGCATGGCGATCGTCAACGCCTACCTCCAGGCCTTCAAGAAAACGCCGCTCGTGATGCTCATCGGCGGCGGACCGTGCCTGAAGTATGCCGTCGAGCATGGGACCGGCTGGCGTGCCGATTGCCTCGGCGACCTCGGTGGGTTCTCCCGAAACTGGTGCCACATGCGCAAGGGGTACCTGATTTGGATCAAGGAGTCGTCGGTCGAGAATGCCTGGAAGACCGCCCCCGTGGCCTGGGAATCGTGCTGGGACATGCGCCGCTGGGTTCAAGAGGGGTGGCCGCTGCGCTACATCTTCAACTACGCCCTGGCCTTGCACGGCTCGCAGATGAACAACAAGTCGGCCCCGCTGCCCGACGGCCCCGAGGTGCGCCCCGAACTCGAGCGATTCCTCCGCCGGCTGGGCTACCGCCTGGTTCTGAACGAACTGCGCCATCCTGCCCAGGTCCAGGCCGGCGGGAAACTGGCCCTTGCCATGCGCTGGCAGAACGTCGGCTCGGCGCCGTGCTACCGGCCCTACCGGCTGGCCTTTTGCCTTACCGGCCCGCAAGGCCGACGCCTCGTCGCCGTCGGCAAGACCACCGTGAACCGCTGGATGCCCGGCTCGGTCGATATCTTCTCGAAAGCGTTCCTCGAATCGCCGCCGGATCTGCCGCCGGGCGACGTGCAAGCCGTGACCGAGACGCTCGAGGTGCCCGACGACCTGCCGCCTGGCCGTTATACTCTGGCCGTCGGCGTGGTCGGCGAAGCCACGGACACGCCGGTGCTACGCCTGGGCATCGAAGGGCGCGATGCCGAGGGCTGGTATCCCCTGAGTCACGTGGAGGTGCGGCAGTAGGGGCCTGCAACACAACAAGGCCGCGTCATCCCCCTCGCTCGTCAACCAGTTGCCGTCACGAGCGATGGATGGCGTCCCCCGAACGTCCAAGCCCAGCGGCGCGAGTTTACGAGCATCGCGCGCCTTGTCACGCACCGTAGACGCACCGCCCATCCCTGAAAACGCGCAGGGCGCCCGGCGGAAGATCATTCCACCTCTCGTCCGTCAAAGGGTGACTCGCTATCACGAAACCTCTTTGATCCGGGCGCTTCTCCGTAGCCAAATCAACCTCCCAGTCCTCGTCCCGCAGAGATACTCGATCAAATGGCGCAGTCCGCTCAGTCATGCAGAGGCCGTTGTAACCATCTTGATCCCGGTAACAGTAGAGATGTTCGCCCTCTGAAAAGAGAACGTTCATATGTCCGTATTGGTTAAACTCGCCAAGAATGGTCTCGATTTTCCGAAACTCCGCAAAGCGAATGCCTTGCTCGGACAATCTGGTGAGTAGCGCACAGAAAAGATACTCAGAATCAGTTGTAACCGTTCACACCCCGGGGGCGTTTTTTTGACAAATTGATCGGGTGCTCGTATGACATGATGTTACGCTGGTTGGGCCATGAAGCCATAGTCCGAGATGCGTTTCCAGAAGTCTTGCCAACGACCGGGGGTTAGCTTGAGGGCGCGAATGGAAAGGACTGCCATGGCACCTTCCTCTTTCCAGCGAGATCCGGACCGACAGAAACGCTGCTTGATCAACACCTTGCAGGCGGCTTCCGTTACGCCACTGCCGATCGGTTGATGTCGAGCCGTATGGTAGCCGTAATTCATGCGATGCTTCTGGTTGCGGAAATAGGTGACTGCCGACGTGAGATCCGCACGCAACGACTGGCTTCGAATCGTGTGGGTGGCGGCAAATATCTCCAGTTCCTTCCACAGACGTGTGGCTGCCCCGGGATTGTGCTTGAGCCGATGCAGACGATCCGCCAACCAGGCTTCCCGTTCCTCGACCTGTTTCGGGCCGAACATCGCCCACGCCGCCTTGCCAACATACTCCGCTGCATGGTAGAAGTCGACCAATTGATGGTCCGTCAGCGGCGAAAGGAACGACCAATTGTCCGCCGCTCCATCGCTAAGCCCAAGGTAGGGGAT
>JANLFZ010000548.1:0-576 GCA_024653385.1 Thermoguttaceae bacterium
TGCCGATCGTGTGGGAGCTGGAGTCTTCGGCTACGGCGAACGGGTTGCGTCAGTATGCGCTGCGTCTGCGTCTTGTTCCCCAGGGATTGCCGGCAGGGCCGCACGAAGGCCCGTTGTGCCTGAGAACGACGAGTACGACACGTCCCACCATCACTATTCCTGTACGGTTCGAGGTGTTGGCAGCCGTGCGCGCGGTGCCCGGCGTGGTTTCTATTGGCACTGCGCGGGTGGGCCAGCCGCAGAGGCAAGAACTGGAGTTGGTTTCCGACGCCGGGCCGATCGTCGCAATATCGGCAGAAAGCCTGCCGCCACAGTGCATGGTCGACCTGCCGGAGAAACCCGGCGGGAACCGCGTGGCCATGACCATCCGTTTAGCTCGGCCGGGGATCTGGCGCCAAGAGGTGATCCTTTCGGTTCGCACCGAGCGGGGAGCGCATCGGGTGGTGGTGCCCTGCGTGGGATTGGGCACGGAGGACTAAAGGAGAACGGTTGCGCCGTTGGCGTTTGAGCGACGAGTGGTACCGAAAGATTGTTTGATCCGTAACCCTCACAAACCGAGAAAGGAGGTGGACGATG
>JANLFZ010000548.1:586-4048 GCA_024653385.1 Thermoguttaceae bacterium
GTGGCGGTGGCGGGCGTGGTGCTCGCCGGCCTGTGGCTGTGGCACGCGCGTGCCGTGGCTCAAATCCTGTGCATTTACTAGTGCGTGGCCAACCAGGTGTGCTACGGGTCGAGCGAACTCGAATGCTGGGGCTGTGCCGCAGGATCCATGAATTACGACTGCCAGAACCAGATGGGGCGAAAGGACTGGTGGAATAAGCCGACTTACGGTAGTTCGAATACGGGTACCCAGTATGTTCAATACAACGAGTCGGTGCCGTGCTGGTGGAAAGTGCGGTGTGGAAGCACATGGTTTCCGCGGTACTCGTGCAACTACATGTCAGGCATTTGCACGAGCACCCCGTCGAGTCCCGAGGGTTGTTCGGAGTGCAGAATTGCCGAGGGGGTTTTCTACGACATCCACTACTACGTGAACGCGGTTTGTTACGATTGTCCACCGGGAAGCTGAGTTCCCGTTGAAATCCGACCTTTCCACGAGGGCGTGTGAACTGGAGCGGGCGGCCGCACGGCGAGTGTAGGTACTCGCCGGACGCGGAACGCCGGGTGAATGGTCATGGCTAACCATATTGTTTCGAAGCAATCCCGCGGTAGCTCGACGGACCACCGTTGCACGCCGGACGCATGGGGCGTGAACCTCTGGGCAGGGGCCCTGCTCGTCGCTCTGCTCATCCTGTGCGCGACGGCTCTTGGCGCGCCGGACGCGGCAGCGCCGAGCGGAACCGAGGTCCCCGCGCAATGGCGTGAGGTCGGCAGCGTGGAAAAGCGAATCGAGGTGCTGGAGTTCCTGGCGGCTCAGTCCGAAGCGAATTATGAGAAGCTGCGGACTTGGCGGGCGACGTATTCGATCTTGGGCGATATGGAGCATTCGGCGGCGTATCTCCAGGACCGTTTCAAGACCGACCGCCCGTTGCGTTGGCAGGTCAAAGGGACGGTCCAGCTCGTGGTAGACAAGGAATCCGAAGCGACCTATTACCGATACGATCGGCAATCGCACCAACGCCTCGATCTTGTGACCCGCAAGCCCGTGGAAGACCCGGACCTCTCGCGGTTGCCCTGGGATCGGGTAGTGGTTACCCCGGAGAGTCACTTGCACGCACACTATGGACGTGCTTTCGGGTTGTTGCCTGAAGTTCAAAGCCGCCCGGACCTTTACGCCCGCCCCTTGGCATATCGCGACCCACGAAGCCAAGCCGACGACCCGCTGAAGGGTTTCAGGATCTACTCCTTCTTCACATTCGTGGATCGCGAGTGGGTCTGGGAGGATCTCCGCCGCGAGGCGGACTTGCTTCGCAGGGAAGACCCGAAATGGAAAGACCTCTGGCGCCAGGCGACAAAGATTTACGAGTCGAAAGCCGGCAACGGCAACTGGTACAAGTACGACTTCGAGTACACGTCGCCGGAGGGGCGACAAACATCCCGACGGATGCTGTTTAGTGCGGCAGCGGGCTACTTGCCGGTCGAAGACCTGAACGAAAGCAAGCCTGCTGCCGACGCGAAGAGCCAGGGGCTACGCCACCGCGTGTGGCAGTGGAAGAAATTCGACGGGGTGTACGTGCCCAGCTACTTCAAGGAGGTGATGAACACCGGCGGCGAGAGTGGGCCGGACACCGAGGAGCAGGTCCTCCTTCAGTGCGAGGTCAACAAGCCTATAGACCCGGTGCAGTTCACCTGGGCCGGAATGGACTTGCCGGAAGGTACCGTGGTGATGGACCGCGTGGAAGGGGCGGCGTACCTGTGGGAACGGGGGAAGCTCAACAGGCTCCCTGGGGCCTCAGAGGCCTCTGGCGCGCGGGCGGGGGTGAACTGGCTGCGGTGGGTTCTGGCCGGGGTGACCCTCGGCGCGGTGGCGCTCGTTGGCGTGGTGGCCTGGCGGCGCCGGCGGGGTAACCGGATTCCCGCAGCGAGGTGAGCCGGTATGTGGCTGGCCAAAGCACTGGTTGTGTGGCTTGCGACCAGCGCCGCGGTGTTCGTGGGCGCGTGGCTTGGAAGCCGGTTTCTGCCGCCAGCGCGGGGTGCCCCAGAGGATGGCGCTCTCGTGCGATTCGATGGGCGCCACTACCGGGAGATCGTGTCCACGGGGTACAGTTACGACGCAAGCCAGCGGTCGACCGTCGCTTACTTTCCCGCGTATCCGACGGCTGCTTGGGTGCTCCAACGGGCGACGCGCCTGGAAGTGGACATGGCGCTGTTGGTCACGTCGAACGCCTTCTTGGCCGGGGCGACGGTGGGCTTGGCCTCCTACGCGCGGTCGCGGATTGCCACGGGCGACGGCCAGGAGCCTGAAGGGCGCGCCGTCGTTGGCGATCGTGACTTTAGGGAGGCCACCGTCACCTGGACGCTGCTGGCCTTCGGCCTCTGGCCGATGGGCTTCTTTTTCCGCACGGCACACTCGGAGTCCACGTTTCTCTTCTTTGCCATTCTTTCGCTTTACGGGATCCGGCGGAACTGGCCGAGAGTGCTGGTGGCCTTGCTCGCGGGCGTGACCACGGCGACGCGACCGGTCGGCATAGCGCTGTGTCTTCCGTTTATGGCCTGGTTGTGGCAGTCGGAGAAGCGATGGTGCGACCGACTCGCAGCTTTGGCGGTTTTCGGCACCCTGGCCTGCTGGGGCTTGGCGGCGTATATGGCCTTCCAACAAATCGCCTTTGGCGACGCGCTGGCATTCGCCAAGACCCAAACGCACTGGACCCGCCTGCCGCCCGCTTTCCTTGCCCAGAAGACCCTAAGCCTCTTGTCTTGGGAACCCCTGTGGGCTACCTATGATCCCGGGAACCCCGCATTCTACTGGAAGGACACGGAGCCGCCTTGGCCGATATTAAACTGCCGATTCCTCAATCCGGTTTATTTCGGCTTGGCCATAGGGCTGGTCGGATTGGGGGCGTGGCGGGGCTGGTTGGATCGTTACGAAACGCTACTGTCAGCCGGCTTGCTGATCATCCCGTATGTGACCAAAGGGTACGACAACGCCATGCTCAGCCACGGGCGTTTTGCGGCGGTGGTTTTCCCCGCGTACCTCGTGGCCGGCCAGTTGCTCCAACGACTGCCACGAGCGCTTGCCTGGACACTTCTTGGGACGAGCGGATTTTTCCTCGCAGCCTATGCGGCCCTCTTCGCGGCGGGCTACCCGTTTTTCTGAGGCGCAATCCATGGGAAGAGCCCAAAAGCCCCCAAGGCATTCTTGGGCATGACGCGGGGCCCGTCGGAGAGCGTCGTGACACTGCAAGCCACGGATAGGGCGATGAGCCGGATCGATCGAGCACAGTTAGGCAATGGGACAACTTTACCACGGGACAGCGTGGCCGAAGGCGGAACGCGCTGGTACGGCACCTTGGGGTACGCGGTCGTCGCGTACTTGCTGACGCTACCCTTGATACTGCTGGGCGCGGAGTTGGGCGCGAGCCTGCTGGGGCCGGCGGCGCGGCCGAAATGCCCACGGCACATTCCCCCGGCCGGCGATGTGATC
>JANLFZ010000053.1:0-472 GCA_024653385.1 Thermoguttaceae bacterium
TCGCCCGAGACCAGCGGGCGGACTTGCAGCCGCTCGGGCGGCGCGAGCAGTTCCGCCGAATTCCCACTGAGGACCGCCACCCGGGGCGCCGCGAGCACGTTCGTTGCGCCCACCGGCGCCAGGGCCTCGACCAACCGACCGAGGCCGCCTTCGAGGTATGCGAACTTCAGGCCGCCCAAATCGAACCCGCGCGGCGCCATCTCATCCGATCCGCGAAAACGCCACGCCGGGAAGAGAATCTGTTGCTGGTGGAGTCGGTCGAAGTCGATCCCCGCCTGCGAAGAGTCGCCCAACTTCACGGCTAGGACCACCGCGTCGAGCGTCACAAAGGGCTGCGGCACATCCAATAGCGGAACGACCAGATCGAGCTGATCGAGCGTTTCGAGGGAGCTGCGGACCACGACGACGGGCGCTGCGTCGTTCGGGCCGTCGGAGGTGCCGCCGCCGACGCGGATCCGTGGCGCCAGTCGCG
>JANLFZ010000053.1:482-8712 GCA_024653385.1 Thermoguttaceae bacterium
GCCTCGCCAAGCCCGTCGCCCAGCAGCGCCTCGACCAGGGGCCGAAGTTCCGCGGCGGTGAGATGCCGAGGGGCATACGAGCGCGCTGCCGTGCGTTCCAACGGGCGGCGAAGCCCGCGGTATTCCTCGAACGAACGAAGAAGGACTTGGGGATCCTCCGCCTCCGTCCGCGCCGCCAAGAATCGGCCCGAAAGACCCGGGCCGCTGAATTCACCGCGCTGCGCCCGGGGCAACGGGCTCGAATCGCCGCGGGATGCCAGTGCGCCGCCAACCGCCGTGGGCGACGCGCGCGGTCCGGAGGCACGGGTCTCGTCGGCAGTCGCAAGCCGGAACGGGTGGGTCGGACGAGGCGGCTGTGGCCTTTCCAAGCCGATCGGAGCCGCCAGTTCCCGACCTCCCGACCGATCGGGCGCGGCATCGGGTCGCCGATCGATTGGGGTCGCCGGCGCGCCGGGGCCGGTCGTGGACAACGAGGCAACCGCATGCCACGACGCGGATGGCCTGCCCGCTGGCGGGCGGATCGCTGTCCCGATGCAAAGAGCCGCTCCCAGCCCGGCCGCGGCGAACGCGCCGAGCAGGCCAACGCGCGTACGGATTCTCATGGGTCTTCCCTGACAACCGCGCGACCGGACAGCGGGCCCGGGTTGGGGCCTGTCCCGTCGCGAGGCTCCCTCCTGGGTAGGATCTGCGGACCTGGATCGCCACCGATCCTCTTTACCTTTATCGGACAACCCGGGCAAACGGTCCAAGCCGTTTTCTTGGCAAACTGGCCGGACGCCATGGAAAGCCCGCGATGCGGCGCTATTGCCAATCCAAGCCGAGGTCCAACACGACCGCCGAATGCGTCAGCGCGCCGATGCTGATCCGATCCACGCCGGTTTCGGCCACGGACCGAACCGTCTCCAAATCGATTCCGCCCGATGCCTCGAGCTGCACCTTGGGCATGATGCGATCGCGACAGGCGACGGCCTGTCGAAGCATGTCGGGCGGCATGTTGTCGAGCAAGACGAGGTCGGGCCCGGCCGGCAACACTTCGGCAAGCTGGTCCAACGTGTCGACTTCGATCTCGACGATCATGCGCGAGCGGACCAATTGAGGTACTCGCTTTTCGATCCACTGCCTTGCCTTGGCCACCGCCTGGGAGGGAGTAAACCGACTCGATGGATCGTGTCGATCGACGGCCCCAAAGGCCAGGTGATTGTCTTTGATAAGCACCGCGTCGAACAGCCCGGTGCGGTGATTTCTGCCGCCGCCGCAGCGTACCGCGTACTTCTCCAGCCGACGCCATCCGGGGGTGGTCTTGCGCGTGTCGTAAATGGCCGCCTTCGTACCCGCGACTTTGTCGACGTACTTGCGGGTCAACGTGGCGATGCCCGACAGCCGGCCCAGGAAGTTCAACAACGTCCGCTCGGCGGTCAGCAAAGCGCTGGCCGGACCCTCGATCCGGCCGATGGTCTGGCCGGCCTTGACCGATTTACCGTCTGCCGTTTCGGGAAACCAATGGAGGTCGGGGTCGAACTCCTGAAGGATCACGGGCGCCGCGGAAATGCCTGCCACCACGCCGGCGCGACGGACGACCACCGAGGCTCGCGCGACCGCCCCTTTGGAAACCAGGGCTTGGGTCGTGCAGTCGCCCAGGGGTCCCAGGTCCTCGCGGATGGCCATATGCACCAATTCGCGACACGCTTCTTCGAGTGTCGGATTCCAGGCGATTTGATCGAAATCCTTGGAACTTGTGGATTTGCGCAACACCGACCTCCCTGGACTCACGACGTGGCGCGACGGTATTCCCGCAGAGACATTACCCAGTTGTGGGGGAATCACATGCACATCCGGAGTATTTGGTTCCATGCTACCGTTGGAATGCCCTGGTGTAACCACCCATGCGAGGGGGCTAGCTCGTGGTTCGGCCCGCCAAGGGCCCAAAAAAAGGAGCCAGTCCCCGGCCTGCGAACGGTTACCGCAAGTAGCAGCGGTCTCCGTCCACGGTTCCTTGGGTCTCCGGTAAAGAATATCGGTCGGATGGGTCGCCCGGAAAGCCCCACCGGAGGGCGCGGGGTAGCCGTCCCGTGTGTCCGGGGGCATAATACGACAAACCGCGCGGATGGCCCAACCCGTGGGGGTGCGACCATTGCAACCCGAGGTTGACGGCGGGCGACGCAAGAGGTCCGATGGTGTACCGTGGGCGCCGCATGCCCGGCGCGCGAGAACCGCTCTTGGAAGCAAAGCGCGATGCCGCTTGACTCGTCCACCAGGGTGCCTCATCGACCGTCATGGCTGCTCCGACGGGCCGATCAGGCGGCCGTGGCGATACTCGTGTTGGTCGGGCTGGCGTCGATGATTGGCTGGTGGATCCTCCGGGGCGGCCACGCCGGACGGCTTCTCGAGGTGGAACACGCCGCGTCCCAAACGCTGCGTTTCGAGGTCGACATCAACGAAGCCCAGTGGCCGGAGTTGGTGCTGCTTCCAGGCATTGGCGAGACGCTGGCCAAGCGGATCGTCGAGTCGCGGAGGACTCTCGGACCGTTCCGGGATCACGACGACCTGCGTCGCGTGCGAGGCATCGGTCCGAAGACGCTCGAGGGCATGCGCCCATATCTCCGTGCCATGCCCGGCCAGTCCGCCTTGGCGGGAAGCACGCCGTAGCCGCCGCCTGATTGGGCTGCCTGGCCGTCGTCGCGCCCGGGATGCCAGATCGTAAGGAGGCGCCGCGGCCTAACCGCGGAAACCACGAAGGAGAGGACCATGCTCTTGTTTGTCATCGCCTTGGCGATTGCCTTGGGCATTTCCTTCCTGTGTTCGCTTCTGGAGGCCACGTTGCTGAGTCTGACGCCCAACCAGGTGGCGGATCTCTCGCAACGGCGTCCGGAAGCCGGCGCGATCTGGCGGCGTTTCAAGAGCGACGTGCAGTCGCCGATCGCGGTGATTCTGCTGTTGAACACGGCCGCGCACACGATCGGGGCGTCGGTCGCCGGGGCCCAGTTCGACGACATCTTCGGCGACCGATGGATATGGCTCTTTTCGCTGGTCTTCACGTATGCGATGCTCCAGTTCACCGAAATCCTGCCCAAGACCTTGGGCGTGCGGTTCAACCGCGAGTTGGCCGGCTGGATCGCCCGGCCCTTGCACTGGGCCGTGATCGTCTTTCGGCCCGTGATTCGCTGGACCCATTGGATCAACCGGCCTTTCGAGGTCCGCCGCAAGACCGACCGCCCTCCGGCGACGATCGAGGAGATTACGGCCCTGGCCGGGCTGGCGCGGCTTTCGAACCAGATCGGTCCCCAGCAGGAGCGGATCATTGTTTCGGCCACGCGCATGACCAGCCTCCGGCTGCGCGACGTGATGCTCCCCACGGAACAGATCGCCTTTCTCTCGACATCGCAAACGCTGACCGAGGCCCTGACCACGGCCCACATCGACGCCCACACGAGGTATCCGGTTTGCGAGGATGGCGATCCGAACCGCGTGGTGGGCTACGTCAATTTCAAGGAACTGGTCTACTACATGCGCATGAATCCCGGCGACCCGACCCTTCGGGGAATCATCCGCCCGATCCACTTCGCGTCGCCGGACGACTCGGCCGCCGATCTGTTGCGGACCTTCGTCAACGAGCACGTCCACGTCGCGGTGGTGCGCGACGCGGCCGGCGCCACGCTGGGCCTGATCACCATGGAAGACCTGGTCGAGGAACTGGTCGGCGAGCTGGAGGACGAGTTCGATCGCTTGCCGCGGATGTTCCACGCCCTGTCGGGCGGAACCTGGATGATCGGCGGCGGCCTGCCGGTGGCCGACGTGGCACGCCGACTCGAGCTGCCGCTGGAAGAGCAAGCCGGCACCGTCTCGGCGTGGCTGCTTCGGCGTCTGGGTCGGCCGCCTCGCGTGGGCGACGAGCACGAGGAAGCCGGAGCGAAGTTCACGGTGCGCCGCGTCCGGCGAGGCCGCGTGTTCGAGGCCATGGTCACACGCGGTCCGGCGAGCTGACCGTTTCGCGCGATCGGGCCGGGGCGAGGCCATCGCCGTGGTCTGGCCAGATCTCCCACGCACGTTGCGGCCCTTGCGGGAAGTGCCGCAAGCCCCGCTGTAAACTTGTCAGTTTGACACCGGGAAAAGCGTCTTTGGCGGGCCGCGCCTGCCAATTTGACACGACCCGCGAGGCCGCATTCCGAAGCGCCTCTTGGCGACCGTGGGTCGGGCTTGTCGCAACCTGTTGGTTCTCCAACGGTTGGGAGATCGTCTCGGCGATGCGCGGCACGGCGGCGCGCCCGACAACTATTGGCACGCGCTTTGCTTTTTGCCAACTCGGGCTGGCAATGGTCGCCGGTCCTTCGGAACCGCCTGCCTCGCGCGGGCGGTTTCGGATGGGTGGTTGGTTTCGGAAGCGCCCGGCGGCGAGCGCTTCCGGGTAACGATACAAGGCACAAAGGAGGAGGCACACACATGGTACGATCGCTTGTTCCGTGGGGCTTTGGCGCCCCCCAGGTCTTCGAGCGGTTCCGGCGGGAGATGGACCAACTGTTTAGCGACTTCCTGGGCAACGAGAACGGCGGGGAACACGTCCTCGCGTTCGCGCCTCGGACCAATGTCGCGGAGACCGATACCCATTACGAACTCACCGTCGACCTGCCGGGCTTGAAGGCCGACGACTTCACCGTGGAACTCAAGGATGGGAACCTCTGGATCTCCGGCGAACGCAAGGAGGAGACCGAACAGAAGGGCAAGACCTGGCACCGCATCGAGCGGCAATACGGACATTTCCGCCGGGTGTTCCCCCTGGGCGCGGACGTCGATCCCGATCGGATCGAAGCCGAGTACAAAGACGGCGTGCTCCGCGTGACGGTCCCGAAGAGCGAGGCGATGCGGCCGAAGAAGATCGAGGTCAAGGCCTAGAACGTCTTGCCCCGGGGCCGGGGGAACAACACGTAGGGCACTTCGAGCGAACCCAAGGAACCACGGAAGTCCTTGGGTTCACTTTTTTTCGTTTGGCCCCACGCGCACGGTAATCTCGGTCGATTGGGCCTCGTTCCCGGCCACGTCGACCGCGCCGATCCGGTACCGATACGAGGCCGACAAGGGCGCCTTCAGCGCGTCGGTGTAGTGGATGAAGCCGGTCGTGGCGATTCTCTCGCCGTTGCGATAGACGTGGTATCCGTCCACGCCCACATTGTCGGTGCATCGCTCCCAGGTCAGCTTGATCGATTGGGAAGCCGGATCGAACCTCCCACGGAGCGCGCCGGGGGTCGAGGGAGCGACCCGATCGTCGTTGCCGGCGGCGGGCACCAGGTCCGCCAGAAACAGCCCGCAGTATCCCCACGGCGTGGAGCCGAACGACGCATGGTCGTCGGCCGAGTAGACGCCGTCGTAGCTGGGGAAGATCAATTGCCGGCCGTCCCGGCTATGGTCGGGAATCGGCTCGCCTTCGTAGTTCCAGTGCTGCACGCCGTCTTTTCCCGACCAGGCGCACGCGGTGACCGTGGTCAATAGAGGTCGGATCGTGCCGTCGGTCCATACCTGGTAGATGGTAATCTTGTCCAACAGCGGCTCGGTCGGCCATTTTCCCGTCTTCGCGACGATCGCATTCCACCGCGGCCCTCCCGACTCGGAGGTGAACCATTGGTTCGATGCCCGCCAACTGAGATGTTCCAGTGAGAAGGGGGGACTTTGCTTCCACGTCTCCAGCGTGCGGATCAACTTCTGCGACGGCAGCGCGCGCAGCTCGTTGGCCCCGCAGCGAAAGTACATGCTGCGGTCGGGGCTGAAGGTGCCGTGCCCGTGACTGGCGATGGCCGGCCAACGGGAATAATCGTCCTTGGCGACCGGGACATAGGTTCTCTTGCCGGTCTTCACGTCGATTTCCCACCCGCCCTTTTCGGGAATCACGTCGCCGTTGTGGTCGCCCAGGGTGACGATGAGCTTCGAGTCGGTCGTCCAGCCCATCACGCGCACCTGGCTCAGATCGCGTCCGTCGCCGGGATCGTACGAGCACACCTCCGTCATTTGTTCGGTATCGACGTTGAATCGCACGATGTTCTTGCTCGCCAGGTGGGCGCCGTAGAGGATGTTCTCTTCTTCGGGAAAGACGCTCCACCAGAGGTTGGTGCTGAAGCCGAAGTGCCGATCTTCGTTCACGTGCTTTCGCGCCTGTTCGTATTCCTCGGCCGTTTTCCAGTGTTTCAGTTCCGAGACGAACCCCCAGACCACCGGAGACCAATAATAGTAGGGCTGTTTGCCGGTGAACTTGCCGCCCTCGTGATACATCAGGCGCGATCGATCGTAGTTCCACGGATCCCGAATGCCGAAGGTGCATTGCCCGGCCGAGTAGCCCGGATGCGTAATCCTCCGTACCTTGGCCACCTTCAGCGCGTCCTTGCGCTGGTCCGTCGCGCGGTGAACGTCGGCACGATCTGCAAGCGTCTGGCCCGCGGCCAGAAACGGGGTTTCCGCCAGTGCCAGAGCCGCCAGAGCGAACCAGGCGCCACGCATGGGAGTCTCCTCGACCGAACGTTGCCAGAGAATGCCGTCGCAGTCGGCGACGGTTTCCAGGACCATTACTACTGCCCCGCGGCCCTCCAACGCAAGACCCCCAGAGGGCGCCGGTCCGCCATCTGGAACGATGCCGCGGCCCGGGTCCTTCAAAACGCCCGACGTGCCTGCTATACATGAGAGCGGGACAACGAACCATAGGGAGAGCAAGGTCATGGGTCGCCTGGTCGTCTGGGTTGTCGTGGCGGGTGCGATGTGGACGGTTTCGGCCACGGCGGCGACGCTAAAGCCCGTGGGCGTCGAACAGTTCTTCGTGACGCCGGACCAACCGGCCGTCCTGCAATGGAAGGTCGAAGGCGCGTTGGGCGAACCGCTGACCTACAGGCTTTACCCTTACCAATCTGGCCGTGAGCCAATCCTCCTGGGTTTGGCCGAGGTGGCTTCCGAGCGGGCAACGGCCTCGGTCAAGTTGGCGCCCGGGTTCTACGAGATCGAATTCCCCTCGACCCAGCAGCGATTCGGCATCGTGGCTTTGCCTGCAAGCAACGTGCCGCCGGACCCGTTCTTCGCCATCGACGGGGCCTTGTCGTGGCTGGTCGGGGACGACGCGACGCGCGAGGGGCTGGTTCGTTCGGCGCGGCGGTGCGGTATCGGCATGATCCGCGAGCGGCTGACATGGGGGGCGGTTCATCCGGCCGCCGACCGTTGGGAGTGGCAAGGCGCGGTGCGGTTCGACACGCTGCGGCGGACCTGCCAAACGGCCGGAGTCGAGGTGCTCGAAATGGCCCACGACGCGCCCGGGTGGATGGGCCGCGTGGCCAAGTACCCCGACGACCTGATCGCGGCAAGCCGCTCTTGGCAACAGATCGCCCGGCGATGGAGCCCGACCTGGGGCGCGGTCGAGATCTGGAACGAGCCCGACATCTTCTTCGGCGGCGACCTGCCCGCCGACCAGTACGCGGCCCTGGTACGGGCGCTGGCCCACGGGCTCTGCAACCAGGCCGATCGGAAACCGATCGTCGGCGGCGTGGTGGCGCACCACAACCGCGAGTTCCTCGAGACCGCCGCCGAAAATGGCCTGTTGGCGTGCATCGACGCGTTCAGTTTCCATACCTACGGCAGGGCGATGGAGATGGAGCCCTTGGTCGAACGGTACCGCGATTGGCTCACGAAATACGGCCACCCATCCATGCCACTTTGGATCACCGAGTGCGGCCGGCCGTGGAAACGCGGTCCCGGGCGCCCGCCGGCCGACCAGGATGCGGCAAGCGCCCTGGACATCACCATGAAGGCCGTCGAAGCCCGCGCGTGCGGCGTCGCACGGTACTTCGCGTTCGTGTACCCCTACTACGACGAGAACGAGAACAACTTCGGGATGATGGACAAGCACGCCACGCCCCTGCGTTCGATCGCCGCCTATGCCTGCGCCGCGCACTTGCTGCGCGGGTGCGAGTACGTGGGCGACCTCGAAGGGAACGACCGGGCCATCCAGCGGGCGCGCGTGTTTCGACGCGGGGCCGAGACCTTGGCCGTGATCTACACGGGCAAGCCCGATCCCCAGGCGAAGGTCAAGCTGCCGCTCTCCGTCCCGGGAAAAGACGCCAAGGGGGTCGCGCGCCCCGAGACCATGCGGGTTGTCGCGGCACTCGGAATCGATGGGCGGTCGCTGGCCCTTGCCCCGGACGGCGCCGTGCCCGTGCCCGACGGACTGACCTATGTCCGCCTCGATCGGCTGGTCCAGGGGGCTCCC
>JANLFZ010000053.1:8722-15157 GCA_024653385.1 Thermoguttaceae bacterium
CGACCAGGGGAGCCCCCTGGTCGCTCCCGCGCGCACCATGCGGCTGTGGAACCTCGGGCGCGAGAAACCGCGCGGCGCGGCGGAGTCGGGTCCCCTCGTGCTGCGCTATCAGTTCGATCCCAAGTTGGTCGAGCCCAGCGCACGGGGATACCGCATCAAGGCCGTCCCCGCGGCGACCATGCCGGTTCGCGTGCGCGTGTTCAATCTCGGCGCGACGGATTTCAGGGGCCGAATTGTCCTAGCACCTCAACCGGACGACACGCCGGCGGGCGCGAAGGCGGGCCGGGTCGCGGTGCGGGGGCAGGCGACGCAGTCGCTCGACGTCCCTGCCGGCAAGTCGGCCGAGGTGACCTGGGAAGTCGATTTCTCGCAGGCGTTCGTCGCGTCACCGTGGGTCGCGGTGCAAGCGCGCCTCGAAGCGCCCCAAGGGCGCCCCGCCGCCGAGTCCGCCCCCGCTCGGGAATCCCAACTCTCGCTGCGATTCTACGGCGAAACGACGCGCAAGTCGGCGATGCTTCGCTTTCCCCGTTCAAGCCACTTGACGATCCACGACACGAACCGCTGGACGCCCAACGTCGCGGGCGTCGGCACGTTGACGAGGACCCAAACCGACGGCGCCCCATGAACCGCATGCTCTGGCGCAAAGCGATCGGCGATGCCTGGCTGCAACTGGTCGTCAGCGCCGCGATTCTCGTGTTGTTCGGGTGGCTGTTCGTGTGGCTGATGAGCCAGTTTCGCACCGGTGCCGTGGCGTCGTTTCTCCAGCTCTTGCCCGATTTCGCCGGGCGCATGCTGGGCGTGCCGCTGGCCGATCTGGCCACGCCGACGGGCCGGCTGAGTATCCTCTACGTTCACGTGGTGCCGCTCTTGGTGCTCATCGGCTGGGCCGTCGGGCGCGGATCGGCCGTGGTCAGCGGCGAAATCAGCCGCGGCACGATGGACCTGCTCTTGTCGCTGCCGGTCCGCCGGGTCTCGGTGCTGGTGTCGTCGGGGGTGGTGGCCGCCGCGGGCACCGCCGTGCTGTCGCTGTCGGTGTGGCTTGGCCATGGACTGGGGCTGGCGACGGTGGCCTTGGAAGAGCCCGTCTCGCTCGTGCGGTTCCTGCCCGGGGCGCTGAACCTCGCGGCGATGACATTCTGCCTGACGGCCATCACGACCTTCCTCTCGTCGTGCGATCGCGACCGGTGGCGCACGATCCTCCTGGCCGGCGGGGTTTTCACGATCTCGATGGTGCTGAAGTTCGTGGCGCGGCTGTGGCCGGCCGGAGAGTGGCTGAAGTACCTCACGTTCCTCACCGCGTACGAGCCGCAGCAGTTGATCCTTGCCGGCCGCGATTCCGGTGGGCCCTCGGCGTGGCAGTACAACGCGACCTTGGTCGGCGTGGGGCTTGCCGCCTACCTTGCCGCCGCGGCAGTGCTGGCGTATCGTGACATCCCGCAGGCGCGGTAACCGTTCGCAGGCTGCCACGCCCGAAGGGGACAGTCCCCGTGAACGGTCACCAATCCAATAACCCACCGGCACCACGCGCGAGGAATCCGTCATGAGCACGGCGATCGGCAACGGCTTCGGAGGAAGGGCAATGCTGCGATTTTTGGCGACCGCCCTGGGTCTTGCGGTCGGGGTCGGCTCGGTTTCGGCCGGCGAGCTGCGCGCCGGCGCGGCCGCGGTGAACATCACGCCTCCGTTGGGGATCGGAATGGCCGGCTACTACCATGCGCGCGGCGCGCAGGGGACGCACGACGACCTGTTTGCCAAGGCGATCGTGCTGGAACACGAAGGCCGGCGCGCTGCGTTGGTGGTGCTCGACCTCATTGCAACGACCCGCCCAATGGTCGAGGCGGCCCGGCAAGAGATCGAGAAGACCGCCAAGGTCCCCGGCGACCACGTCATGCTGAGCGCGACGCACGCGCACACGGGCCCGGTGCTGGCCGGTCGTGGCCAGCGCGAGGCGGCCCAAGGCGGCGGTGCAGACATCGCGCTGCGCTACTCGGCCGAACTGCCGGGGAAGATTGCCCAGTGCGTGCAACTGGCCGCGTCGCGGTTGGAGCCGGTCCGAATGTTCGCTGGGACCGGGCACGAGGATCGCCTGAGCTACAACCGCCGCTTCCACATGAAAGACGGCACGGTGGGCTGGAACCCGGGCAAACGGAATCCGAACATCGTGCGGCCTGCCGGGCCGATCGACCCCGAGGTGGGCGTCCTCTTGATCGAGGCTGCCGACGCGAAGCCTCCCGTTCGGGCCGTCGCCACCTACGTGAACTTCGCGATGCACCCCGATACGGTGGGCGGGCAACTCTTCTCGGCCGACTACCCCGGCGTGCTCGCACGCCGGTTGGCCGAGTACAAGGGCCCCGACATGGTGACGCTGTTCGCCAACGGGACCTGCGGCAATTTGAACCATCTCGACGTGGCCTGGGCCGACCCGCAAAAGGGCCCGCACGAGGCCGCGCGCATCGGTACGGTGCTGGCCGCTGCCGTGCTTCAGACCTACAAGCAGGTCAAGCCGGTGAAGACCGGTTCGTTGCGGGCCGCAAGCCAAATCGTCAAGCTCCCCTTGGCCAAGGTCACGCCCGAGGAACTCGACAATGCTCGGGCGGCGATCGCCCGGCTGGGTAAGAAAGAAAACGTGCCCTTTCTCGAACAGGTCCAGGCGTACAAAGCCCTCGAGGTCGCGGCCCGGGAAGGCAAGCCGCTGGAGGTCGAGGTCCAGGTGATCGCCCTGGGTGACGACGTGGCCTGGGTGGGGCTGCCGGGCGAGGTATTCGTCGAACTCGGCTTGGCCATCAAGAAGGCCTCGCCGTTTCGCCACACGATGATTGCCGAGTTGGCCAACAACTCGATGGGGTACGTTCCCAATCGGTCGGCGTACGCCGAGGGCAACTACGAGGTCATCAGTGCCCGTTGCGCCGAAGGTTCCGGCGAGTTGCTGGTGGAAACCGCCGTGCGGTTGCTCAAAGCGCTCCAGGGGCCCGTAGGGCAATAAGTCGGGCAAAGATGAGAGGCCAAATCAGGCGTCCGTCGAACTTCCGGCGTCGAGGCGGCGGCGAGCGAGACTTGCCCCGAGCCTTCGGTCGCTTGTGGACGGATCGCCTTGGCTGACGATTATCTCGATGTGTCTCGCCGGCGGTGCGTCGTCGTCGCGGGCGGGATCCTCTCACTCGGCACTTCGCATGCCCATCCCTCCCGCAGGCAAGGGGAACCTGCGCGCGGTGGGACCGGCATGTGTCGCAAGCGTCGGAACAAAACCCCTGTTTCTTGTTCCCTTTTTTGCTCGTGTTCACACGAGGGGAGGTAGTGATGCATCGCGGGAGGAGTAGGCGTCGGGGAGATCGGATGCGCCTGCGCGGGTTCACCCTGGTGGAACTGCTGGTGGTCATCGCCATCATCGGCATTCTGATCGCGCTGTTGTTGCCGGCGGTGCAAGCGGCCCGAGAGGCCGCCCGGCGGTCCCAGTGCGTCAACAACATGAAACAGATCGGGCTCGGGTTGCACAACTATCACGACAAGCTGCTAATGTTCCCGCCGAACATCATTCTCGGGGCGCCGAACAAAGAGCAATCGCAGAATGGCGGCGTCTTGCCCAGGGCGCATCACCATACCTGGCTGTCGTTGATCTTGCCCGAACTCGAGCAGAAACCGCTTTACGATCAGATCAACTTCCGGTTGCGGGCGTGGGGGCAGCCGCATGTGGCCGTGTCGATTCCGGTGCTGCGGTGCCCCTCCGACAACGGCCTGACCGATCCGGCCGAGTCGCACAACATTGCGTGGACGGCCTACGCGGGGTCCGAGGGCTACCACTGGTGGCAGACCGCCGTGATCCAGAACAGCGCGTGGGGAATCAACCAGGCAGGTGATTTCTCCGGCCTGTTCACGCATGGCCGGTTCTTCAAGATGTCGAACATTACGGACGGCACGTCGAACACCGTGGTGGTGGCCGAGACCAATTCGTGGGGATACTACGGCGGCCCCTTCAACACGACAGGCACCGGCAAACCCCGCGTGACGCGCAGCGACGCCGTGTTCCGCTCGGCGTTTGTCGGGACTTCGTATGCGGGGTATCCGACCGACGAGGGCGGCACGCCGCGGTTTTCGGAGGTCGACGATTCGGGCGCCAAGCACGCGGGGGCGTGGTTTCGCGCCGCACCCCATGCGTTCAGCCCCAGCTACATCTGTGCCTGGGGAATCAACACCGAGTGGCCCGGTGCCGGCGGACTCCATCCTGGCGGCATCAATGCGCTGTTGGGCGACGGATCGGTGCGGTTCATCAACCAGACGCTTCAGTACGGCGCGTGGCTGATGATCAATGGCGTGGCCGACGGCTCGGCGCCGCCGAACTTCTGATCGTCGATTGCCGTACGGCAAGATCGCACGGGCGCCCAGGGCGTGTGGGGATGGGGAGAGGTTTGGTCCGCCGGGTGGGCCTTGCGGCGGGCGGCGTGCTAGAATAGAATGAGATGATTGTGAGAATCAGTCTCATTTGACCGCCGCTGGGTCCCCGCCGTGGACGACTCGGTTTGCATCCCCGTAACCCGCCTTGCCGCCGGACAGTCGGCCCGGGTCAGCCGCCTCGTCGGCCGGCCGGAGGACGTCCATCGCCTCGAGGAATTCGGCCTGCGCCGGGGTGCGCGGATCCAGATGTTCCGCCCGGGGAATCCGTGTATCCTCCGTTTGTCGGGGAGCAAGGTCTGCCTCCGCTCCGATCAACTGTTGGACGTCCTGGTGACGCCCTTCCCCCCGCCGCCGTAGCGGCGCAAGCCAGCCGTCCCATGCCCCCATCCCGTGAGCCCGCCTCGCGTTGCGTCGCTCTGATCGGCAATCCGAACACGGGCAAGTCGACGCTCTTCAGCGCGCTGGTGGGTGTTCACCAACGGATTGGGAACTACCCGGGCGTCACGGTCGAGAAGAAAACCGGGGACTTCGAATACGGCGGCCGACGGTACACGTTGGTCGATTTGCCCGGTCTTTATAGCTTGGCCCCTCGTTCGCGGGACGAGATGGTCACGGTCGACGTGCTTCTGGGCCGCGGCGAGGACCTCCCGCCGGTGGATGCGGTGGTCTGCATTGTCGATGCGAGTAACCTCGAACGTCACTTGTACCTCGTCAGCCAGGTGCTCGAACTCGGTCTGCCCACGGTCCTGGCGCTGAACATGCTCGATGTGGCCGCGGAACAGGGAATTGCGATCGACGCGGCCCGGCTCGAGCAGCAACTGGGCATTGCCGTGGTGCCGATGCGGGCGAACCGGGGGATCGGCGTGGAGGAGTTGAAAGCGGCGCTGGCGCGGGTTGTGGAGTCGCCCATGGCCGCGCGGGCCGGCGTGTTCCCCGCCGTCTTCGAAACCGAAGTGACTCGGCTCGAGGAGCGCATTGCCGCCTCGCGCGACGCGGGGGAAGGAAACCCTCCCGGCCGCCGCGCGCGACGACGCCGGTTTCGCCTGCGGTTCGGTTCCCGATTTGCAGGGCCCACGCACCCATGCCAGGGCCGAGCCGCTTGCGACGGACCGCGCGGCACGGTGTCGTCCCTGCCCCGCCCGCTGATCCGACGCCTGTTGCTCGACACCAGCGGGTACCTTCAGTCGCTGATTCTTCCCCGCGCCGGTGGACGATTGAATGCGGAGATTCGGGCCGCGCGCGACCGTCTGGCGGCCGCCGGCTGCGACGTGCCCGGGATCGAAACCAGGGCGCGGTACGCTTGGGTCCATCGGGTCCTGGAGGGCGCGGTGACCCAACCCCGGCACTACAAGGCCACGTTGAGCGACCGGGTGGACCGGGTGCTGACCCATCGCGTCGCCGGCACCCTGGTCTTTGCCGCCATGATGCTCGTGGTCTTTCAGTCGGTGTTCGTCTGGGCCGAGCCGCTGATGAACGCGATCGACGCGGCGGTGAAACTCGCCGGAGGGCTGGTGACCGCGCACATGGCCGACGGGGCCTTGCGAAGCCTGTTGGCCGACGGTGTGGTCGCGGGGGTGGGCGGCGTGCTGACGTTCTTGCCCCAGATTCTCGTTCTTTTCTTCTTCCTGGCCCTGCTGGAGGACTGCGGCTACATGGCCCGGGCCGCGTACCTCATGGACACGCTAATGGTCCGCGTGGGGCTTAGCGGCAAGTCGTTCATCCCGCTCCTCTCGTCGTTTGCCTGCGCCATTCCGGGCATCATGGCGACCCGGGTCATCGAAAACGAGCGCGACCGCCTGACGACGATTCTCGTGGCGCCGCTGATGACCTGCTCGGCCAGGCTGCCGGTCTATGGGTTGTTGATCGCGGCATTCGTCCCGGAGACCTCGTTTCTGGGCGGCTGGATCAAGCTGCAAGGCATGACCCTGGCGGCCTTCTACCTCTTGGGTATCCTCGCGGCGGTGGTGGTGGCCAGGCTGCTCAAGAAGACGCTGCTGCGAGGCAAGGCCCCTCCCTTCTTGATGGAACTTCCCAGTTACAAATGGC
>JANLFZ010000053.1:15167-19680 GCA_024653385.1 Thermoguttaceae bacterium
TGCGCACGGTGTTCCATCGGGTCGTCGAACGGGCGTTCTCGTTCGTGCGGTTCGCGGGCACGCTGATTCTGGCGGTGTCGATCGTGGTCTGGGCGGCGTTGTACTACCCGCACGATCCCGAGACGATCGACCCGGCGTTGCGAGCCGACCGCGACGACGTCGCCGCGCGAATCGCGCTCTTGCCGGAAGCATCGCCCGACCGCGCCATGCTCGCGCAGCGTTTGGACCGTTTGGACCGCGCCCTTGCCGCGGCCTACCAGCGGCAGAGCTATCTGGGCCGTTTTGGCCGGGCGATCGAGCCGGTGTTTCGTCCCCTGGGGTGGGATTGGCGCATCGGTTCGGCGGTGATCGCCTCGTTTCCGGCCCGGGAAGTGGTGGTCGCCACGCTCGGCGTGGTCTTCGGCCTGGGCGACGAGCCGGACGCAACCGACGCCGAGGCCCAGACCCGTTTCCAGGCGACGCTCCATGAGGCCACCTGGGATGGCGGCGGCCGGCCGCTCTTTACATTGCCGGTGGCCCTGTCGATCATGGTCTTCTACGCCCTATGCGCCCAGTGTGCCGCCACCCTGGCGGTCATCCGCCACGAGACGAACAGTTGGCGCTGGCCGCTGTTCACGTTCGTCTACATGACGGCGCTGGCCTACACCGGGGCGCTGGCGACCTATCAGGTGGGCACCTGGCTGGCGGGGTGACCGGCCCATGCTTTACGATCTCGTCTTCTGCAATGCGTGGATCCTCGATGGGACAGGCGCCGCGGGACACTGGGGCGACGTGGGCGTGTCCGGGGAGCGGATCGCGTACGTGGGCCCCCGTTGCCCGGAACCGGCACGCCGAACGATCGACGCGGCAGGCATGGCCATCGCGCCGGGCTTCATCGACATGCACACCCACAGCGACCTGGTGCTCCTGGCCGAGCGCGACGCCGGCGCGAAGGTCATGCAGGGAGTGACCACCGAAGTGATCGGCCAGGACGGTCTCTCGTATGCGCCGCTTGCCGAGCAGACGATTCACTACTTCCGCGCCACGTTCCAGGCCCTCAACGGCGACCCGCCGGGCCTCTCCTGGCAATGGCGAAGCATCGGCGAGTACCTGGCCGAGTTCGAGCGCGGCACCGCGGTGAACGTGGCAATGCTCGTGCCGCACGGGAACGTGCGCTCGGCGGCGATCGGACTCGAAAACCGGCGCGCCGCCCCGAGCGAACGCGCGGCCATGCAGGCGTTGCTGCGCCAAGGCATGGCCGAAGGGGCGATCGGGCTGTCGACCGGCCTGACCTACGCCCCGTGCAGCTTCGCCGACGCCGACGAGCTGGTTGCGCTGGCCGCGGCCGCGGCGGAATACGGCGGCTACTTCGCCCCGCACCTGCGCAGCTACGGGGCCGACATGGAGGCGGCCGTCGACGAGGCCATCGACGTGGCGCGCGCGGCCGGCGCGTCGCTCCACCTGACGCACTTCCAGGCCCCGTTCTCCGTGGGTCGAGGCAAGGCCGCGCTCTACCTCGACCGCATCGGCCGCGCTCGACGCAACGGCCTCGAAGTCACGCTCGACGCCTATCCCTATCTGGCGGGTTCGACGTTCCTGGCGGGATTGTTGCCGGGCTGGACGCACGAGGGCGGACGCGATCGGGTCTTGGAGCGACTCTCGAACCACGCTTGCCGGAGACGCATCCGCCACGAGATGGAAGTGACCGGTTCCGATGGCCTCCACCGGGTGCCGGTCGATTGGGAAACGCTCGTGGTCGCCGGCGTCCGGACCTCGCGCAACGCCGACCTGGTGGGCCGGAACCTCGCCGAGGCGGCGGTGCTGCGCCGACGCGATCCGTTCGACGTGTTCGCCGATCTATTGATCGAAGAGGACCTGGCCGTCTCGTGCCTGGCCTTCATCGGCAACGAAGAGAACCTCCAGACGTTCATGCGTGACCCGGAATTCATGGCGGGCAGCGACGGGATCCTCGTCGGCGACCGGCCGCACCCGAGGGCCTGGGGCACCTTCGCCCGATACCTCGCCCGCTATGTCCGCGAACTGGGCGTGTGGACCCTCGAAGAGTGCGTGCGCAAGATGACCTCGCTGCCGGCGCGGCGGCTGGGGCTGACCGACCGCGGCGTGCTGTGCCCCGGGGCGATGGCCGACCTGGTGGTCTTCGATCCCGAGACCGTGCAAGATCAGGCGACCTACGAGGAGCCGCGCCGCCACCCCGTCGGCATTCCGTACGTGGCCGTCAACGGACGCCTGGTCAAGGACGCGGATCAGCCCACCGGCGCAAGACCGGGACAGGTCATTCGGGGAAGCGGATCTCGAGGATCTCGTACCGCATGATGCCCATCGGCACGCGGATCTCGGCCACGTCGCCCACCTTCTTGCCGACCAGGCCCTGCGCCAAGGGACTGGTGACCAGGATCTTGCCGGCGGCGTAGTCCTCTTCGCCGGCCCCCACGAGGGTGAATTCCTCCTGCTCGTCCAAATCGAGGTCCTTGACCACGACCGTGGCCCCGAAGGCCACCTCGTCCTTGGATCCTTGGGGCGACTGAACGATCACGGCGCGAGCCAGCTTGTCGCGCAGGACATTGGCTCGGGCGTGCAGCATGGCCAGGCTCTCCCGCGCGCCGTGGTACTCGGCGTTCTCGCTCAGATCCCCTTCGGCGCGGGCTCGGGCGACACGCTCTTCCAACACGCGCATCTCGTCATGCTCCAGCCGGTCCAACTCGGCCTTGAGTTTGTCATACCCGGCACGGGTCATGGGAATGCGTTCCATCGTCGCGTTCGCTCGTCCGGAGAGAGGGGGTTGCCGATTGCACGAGGCCCTTCAACGGGCCATCCCGACAGGGGCTCTTGGATTGTATCACATGGCGATGATACGGAAAGAGACAATAGGCGTGACGTAACTCCTTGTCACGTGGAGACCTTGGGAGACTCGCCAGATGCCCGCTGCTTCGGGGGGTATAGTAATAGCCGCCGAAGAATGCGGAGAATGGCACGAAAAACCACTCTTTATGGGTATTTACGGACCGGACACTCACAGTATGCTGGCGGGATGCTGTGCGGCAGGCTACGGCGGTCGCCAGCATGAGGCGATCCCCATCGAGAGGAGGAGTCGATCATGGGAGTCTGCCGAACACGCTCCAAACGACGCGTCCGTGGCATCACCCGCAAGGATTCGGGTTCCAATCCACGCGGAACGGGGCAAGCAGCCGGTGCCGAGGGCGCCGATTGTGCGTTGGCGGTTTCGGACGCATCGCCCGCCTTGGACGTCTCGGCGCCCGAAACCAACACGATGCTCCAGGCCATTAGCGATTCGGTCCTGGATGCCGTGGTCGTGGTCGATGCGCGAGGGCGCGTGCGGTACTGGAACCGCGCGGCCGAGCGGATGTTCGGGTATGCGGGCGAAGACATCCTCGGACGCGATGCCCATCTGGTGCTGGCGCCCGGCCGCTACGATGCGGCCATTGCCCGCGCCTTCGCGCGATTCGCCAAGACGGGAGAAGCCCCGCCGATCGGAAAGACCTTGGAACTCCAGGCCCGGCGCAAGGACGGCACGGTCTTTCCCATCGAATTGTCGGTCTCGGCGTTTCAGATGCGTGGGCAGTGGTGTGCGGCAGCGATCGTCCGCGACGTGACGGCGCGCAAGCAGGCCGAGCTGCAATTGCACGAGTACGCCCTGACGCTGAAGGACCGCACGGCCGAATTGACGCGGTCCAACCGGCGACTGGGCCGCGAAGTCAAGAAACGCCAAGAGGCCCACGAAGCCTTGCGCCGCGAGCAGCAACACTTGCGCCGGCTCTTGGAACTCCACGACCACGAGCGACGCCTGATCTCGTTCGAGATTCACGATGGTCTGGCCCAGGACCTTGCCGGCGCGATCATGTACCTGGCCAGTGCCCGATCGGCGTTGGACTCGGGAGAATCGGAGGCCGCGAGACTTTTCGACCAGGGGTTGGCCTTGCTGCGGCAAGGCCATGAGGAGGCCCGGCGGTTGATCAGCGGCTTGCGCCCGCCGATCCTCGACGACTGCGGGCTGGCCGTCGCCATCGAGGAACTGATCGCCAAGTGGCGTGGGCAGCAAGGGCCCGAGATCGAGTTCGTCAACCAGCTTGGCGAGGTCCGGCTGTCCCCGCTTCTGGAGCAGACGGTGTTCCGGGTAGTCCAGGAGGGACTCACCAACGCCTGCCAGCACAGCGAAAGTCGACGGGTGCGCATCGAACTCCTCGCATTCTCCAATGGAGGGGCTCGGCTGGTGATCCGCGACTGGGGCAAAGGGTTCGATCCGCGGCACGTCCGCGACGGCGCCTACGGATTGCAAGGCATCAAGGAACGAATCCGTCTCCTGGGAGGAGAGGTCGAGATCCACAGCCTGCCCGGGAAAGGGACCCGAATCCTCGCCGAATTGCCCCCCCCATGAACGGTTCTCCGTGGCGCGGTTCGTCGCGGTCGGGCGTCTTTGCCGAACGACGGGGCTAAGGCCTGTGAAACAATAAGTTGGGCAAACATGAGAGAGCAAGGGAGCTTGCGCTTCCTTGCT
>JANLFZ010000549.1 GCA_024653385.1 Thermoguttaceae bacterium
CAGAACCGGCCCCGCGCGTCGAGGTAACCAACGTCGCCCAGACGGTGCCAAACCGTCGGACCGTCCGCGATCTTGCCTAGGGCGTTCGCTTCCGTGCGCGTGACGTAGCGCCGCGTGACGACCGGGCCGCGGACCACCAACTCGCCGATCTGGCCGGGAGGCAGTTCCTCGGCGTCCTCGATGCGGGCGATCGGTCCCTCGACGATCCGGATCACCTTCCACTGGATCCGGGCGAACTTCCGGCCCACGCACACGCCCGCCCCCTCGCGCGTGCGATGGACCGTCTCGCGCAGCACCTCATCGGCCGAAATCGAGGCCACGGGAAGCGATTCGGTCGCACCGTAGGGCGTATGCACTTCGCCCTCGGGATGGATGCATGCCTTCATGCGCCGCAGCACCTCGGCCGGCACCGGGGCGCCGGCCGACAACACGCGGCGCACGGTGGACAAGCGAACCCCGCTCTGGTCGCAGTACCGGCTGACGCGGTTCCAAATGGCCGGCGAGCCGAAGGCCTGGGTGACGTTCCAGTCGCGGCACGCCTCGACGATCTTGGCGGGGTCCACCCGGGCCGGGCGCGAAGGGTCCATGTCGGGAATCACCGCCGTCACGCCCATCGCGCCGTTGAACAGGCCGAACAGCGGAAAACACGGCAGATCGACCTCGCCGGGCCGAATGCCGTAATAGTCGCGGATCTCGTCGACCTGCGCATCGAAATTGCCGTGGGTATAGAGCACGCCCTTGGGAGGGCCGGTACTGCCGGTCGTGAAGATGATGGCCGCCGGATCGTCGGCTCCCGTGGCGACGCACAGGCCCTCGGACGCTCGGCGACGTAGCTGGTCGAGCGTCACGCCACCCCAGAACCACCGCCGGCCGACGGTCACATGGAAGCGGCTCTTGGGGAAGCGGCGCCGAAGCAGTGTCCGCAGGGCGTGAACCACGGGGATCGCCACGAACCCTTCCGGCTCGGCCTCGGCCAGGCAGCGCACGAGGTTCCGCCGGCCCATGCCCGGGTCGATCAGCACCGTCACCGCGGCGGCCTTCAACAGCGCGAAGACCAACGAAACGAAGTCGATGCCCGGACGCACGAGCAGGGCCAGGCGTGTCCCCGGCACCACGCCCAGGTCGCGAAGCCCTCGGGCGATCCGGCCGCTGTCCTCGTCCAACTCGCGGAATGTCACCGCGCGGTATCGGCGCTTGCCCTGCCGGTCGTATCCCAGGGGCTCGACCACGGCCAAGGCGTCGGGCATGTTGCGGGCCACGGCGGACAGCCGCGCGGCCACGTTGACGCGGTCCGCCACGGACTCCTCGCCGTTTGCCGCAATCGCCGACATGGAACAAGACTCCCGGCCTGGTGGACTGGCCTGCCGCGGGCGACGCCCAACTCTCCGTCCCGGCAAGTAACGCGTGGTCGATCATACCGAGCCCGAGCCATTGCGGGAAGTCGAAGTAGACCGCGGGCTTTGTCCGTGCGCCTTTGCGCTGGTCGGCAAACCCTTTATACTGCCTTCGAACCCTCAGGAGGCTCTTGGGGGCGGACGCTGGCTACAGGTTCAAGGACTATGACACGACAGCAGAAGATCTCGCGGGCGCAGGCCCAGGCGCCGTTTTTTGTCGGACTGGACCTGGGGGGAACGAACATCAAGGTCGGCGTGGTCGACGATCTCGGCCGGACCCTGTATTTCGAAACCATTGCCACTGAGGTCGAACAAGGCCCCGAGGCAGGGGCGCGTCGCATGGGCGAGGCGATCCGGCGGGCCATCGCCGGGGCAGGACTCGACCCGCGCGAGGTGGCGGGCGTCGGACTGGGCTCGCCCGGCACCATGGACATTCCCGCCGGGCGCCTGGTCGATCCCGCCAACCTGCCCGGCTGGCAGAACTTCCCCATCCGCGACAAGGTCTCCGAATATGCCGGCTTTCCCGTCGCCTTCGCCAACGACGCCCGCGCCGCCGCCTTCGGCGAACGCTGGATCGGCTTCGGCAAGGACCGCAAGGATCTCAGCAGCATGATCCTGTTGACGTTGGGCACGGGCATTGGTTGCGGCATCATCATCGAAGGCCGGATCGTCAACGGCGAACACAGCCACGGTGGCGAGTTCGGGCATTCCATCATCAATTTCCACAACGACGCGCGCCAGTGCGGCTGCGGCAAGCTCGGGCACTTCGAGGCCTATGCCAGCGCGACGGCCGTGGCCGCGCGCACGCAAGAGGCCCTCGACGCCGGCCGATCCAGCTCGCTGCGCGACCGGCTCAAGGCCGGCGACGAACTCAGCGCCCGGCTCGTGGCCGAAGAGGCCGAGCGCGGCGACGAACTCGCCTTGGAAATCGTCGTCGAGACCGCCCGGTTCCTGGCCGTGGGCATCGTCAATCTCATGCACACGATCGACCCGAACGCGATCCTCATTGGCGGCGCGATGACCTTTGGCGGGCACCGATCGCCGGTCGGGCGACGCTTTCTCGACGAGATTCGGGCCGAGGTCCGGCGCCGTGCCTACCGGTTCCTCGCCGAACGGACCGAGATCGAGTTCGCGCTGTTGGGGGGCGACGCGGGCTACATCGGCGCCGCCGGGATCGCGCGCGAGGCGTTCCTCGCTCGAGGACGCCGGCAAGCCGATTCCTGAAGTCCACCGAAGGCCCGGTCGGCTGCCGCGTCATCGCTTTCCCAAGACAACGCCTCTCGCCGATTGGCACCCGATTTGCTCCCATAGGCTTGCGCTGTGCCCAACCGGGCGGGCGCGGTGGTTGCGAGGCACGACGCGTATCCGTTCCGGTGGCGTCCCACGATAGGCTTGCCTTGGTTCGGGCTAAAGCGTGGGATCAGTCCTTGGGTTACCCGAACTCGGGCGTTGCAAGAAACTGCCCGATGACCTGCCCGGGACTGAGAAGATTTTGCACACCGCCTCGCAAGTCCATGCCGGCGTAGGCGCGTCTTGCCGAGAGACTCGAGCTGGCGCCCGCTCGCCGTAAAGCAGGAGGTTCGATATGTCGAGGAACGTGTTGCTTTCCGTGGTCCTGTGGACCTTGGTAGCGCTGGGCGCGGTGCAGGCTGCGGCGCAAGAGGCCGTACCTGCCGCCAAACCCGATTGGGCCCAACTCCGCGCCGAGTGGCACCGAACCGTGGCGGCCCTGATCGACGCGCAGGCCGCCGAGAAGCCCGACCCGGCCAAGGTCAAGGAACTGACCGAGAAGCTCCGGGCGTTGCGCGCGCAATTGCCGCAGACGAGCGGATTCGGCGGGATGGGACCGGGCTGGGGTCGGGGGGCGTGCGCGGGGACGGGTATGGGCATGGGCATGGGCCTAGGACGCGGCATGGGCCCCGGGGCCGGATGGTGCGGCGGCCGCGGCCCGGGCGCCGGCTGGGGTCCCGGCCTGGCTCGCGGCCCGGGATACGGTCGTGGGGCCGGTGGTGGCGCCAACGCGGGCTGGGGTAGGGCCTTCGTCGACGAGAACCAGAACGGAATCTGCGACCACTTCGAACGGGCACGCGGCACGAAGTAGCCCGTGTTGGCAAGGGCGGTCGGGCACTGCCATGCGACGGGATTCGGTCGTACAATGAGGCCCTATGGCTCGATTGGCGGCAATTCTGGCAATGCTCGTCGCGGCTTGGGGAGGCTGGGCGTTGTGGCAGTACCACGAGTACGGCCACGCCTGCGAGTCGGCGCGGCAAACCGTCCGGCGGCAGGCCCACACGGTGATGAAGGCCCTGGTCGGCGGGATTCGCTTTCACCGCCGGTTCGGCCCTGCGTTTCCCGAGCAGCTCCAGGCCCAGCTCGACGCCCTGGCCGAGGCCGACGACGTGTTGGCCGTGGCCGTCGGCACGCGCGACGGCAAGACCGTCTTTTCGGCGGGACGTCGGGAGTTCGCGCTGGGGCCGTCGGAGGTTTGCCTGGGCGAGTCGTGGGAGGCCGGCGCCTTGTGCCATTGCGTCGAGTTCCCGCTCGATCAGCAACCCGAGGCGGGGGCGGGGGGGTGGGGTGGCGGGCGCGGGATGGGACGCGGGCGCCGTGGCGCCATCGAGCCTGGTCCCTTCGGCCCCGAGACGCG
>JANLFZ010000550.1 GCA_024653385.1 Thermoguttaceae bacterium
CCCCGGCCATGCCGGCGCCACTGCCCAAGGCGGGCCCGGCCGCCCCTGGCTCGGGCGCACGCCCCGCAGGCAGTTTGGCCGAGCCGGCGCCCGTTGGTCCGGATCTATCTCCGATCGCGTTGGACGCACTGAGTGCTGTCGTGGTCGTCGAACACCCGCTGGGGTCGGGCTCCGGCTTCGTGGTGGACAAGGACATCGTCTGCACGAACGCGCACATGGTCGAGCACGCCTACGTGGACGAGATCAAGATCCACTCGGGTGCCGAGAACAAGCCGCCGAAGAAGGTCGGCCGCGTGCTTCACATGGATCGGGGCCGCGATCTGTGCCTCTTTGAGGTCGAGTTGGATCCGGGGCTGCCCGTCCTCAAGGTCCGCGGCGACTATGCGATTCGTGCCGGAGAGCAGGTCACACTCATGGGCAATCCCTCGGTTCGGGGCGGCATCCTGCTGCGCAACGCGAGCAACCGGGGCAGGCTCACCGCGCTTACGCGCATCGAGGGCCACGATTATTACCAGTTCGACGCGACGGTCAATCCGGGCTGGAGCGGCGGACCCGTCATCGACGCGCGAGGCAACGTGATCGCCGTGGTAGCCATGAAGGCCAAGGGCGAGGCCGTCGCCGAACTTCGCAGTGCGATGCGGCAGATGGACGAGAGTTGCCGCGCACGCTTCAAGGAATTGGAGGCCACGGGCATTACGTTCGGCATCCCTGCCGGCGCCCTGGAGAAGGCCCTGCGGGCCCCGAACTTGCGCGACGCATCGCGCCTGGCCGCCCTGAACGACCGGTTTACGGCGCGCGGTGTTCGACCGACTCGACTTCCTCGCCAACCTCGCCCTCCTGCGCATGCAGGTCAACGTGCCGCTGGTCCCCGAGGAACTCGCGCGGCAAGTCCGCCTCGCGCTGAATAGCCGCGAGGTCCGCGAGGCCGAGAGCCGGTTCCAAGAGCGGCTCGACGAGCGGCTCGAATCGCTCGTCGGGCGAGCGAACCGCGCCGACGAGCTGAAACGCGACCTCCAGGCGCTTTCGCGCAAAGCCAGGGGTGCCGCCCGATTCGCCGATCGCCCCGCAGCCGGCTACGCGGCCTATAGCGTCAAGGTCAGCGGGTTTACCCGCGCTCTGCGGACACTGCTCAAGCGGGTCGAAGACGCACTGGAAAACCAGGAACGCTAGAGATCGGCACGGAAAGGACGACGGGGCATTGCGAGTCTGGGAGCCTTGCGGACCCCCGCTCCCGGCTGGGAGGGATTGACACGGCGAGGCCCCCATGCCAGGAGTAGTGTCGCGTTTCTACAGCCTAGTGCAGACGTGCAGGCTCAGACGGGAGTCGACGATGGCGCAATGGTACTATCAGCTCGGGAACGAAGTGGTCGGGCCGGTATCGCGGGACGATCTCCAGCGCATGGCGGAGGAGGGAGAGATCTCGCCCGACCTCCCCGTGCGCGAAGGGGCCGAGGGGCCGTGGATGGCCGCTTCCCAGGTGGACGGCCTGTTCCGTGAACCGGCAGGCCCGATCGACGCCCTCGCTCTGGACGAGTCCCCCGGCAGCAGTGCCGTCGAAGAGGTGGAACCGCCCCCGGTCGAATCGGCCCGCAGCCGCGCGCGCTCGCCGCTGTCGTTGCGGCCTTGCACCGATTGCGGAGAGATGGTCTCGCAACACGCCGCCGCTTGTCCGAATTGCGGCCGGTCGTTCCGCGACATGTCGCTGGCCGTGCCGTACGGCGGCGAGCACCCGGTGCCGGTTTGGGTCTTCTTCACCCTCTTGGCCTTGGCGTTCATCGTCGCCAGCCCGTTGGGAATCCACTGGGCGGTCAACGGCGTGGCCACCAGCGCCTTGCGGGACGAAGGCGCTGCCAGCGCCATCGCTCTCTTGGTGGCGGCCATCCATACCGTCTCGATGCTCTCCTGCGCCTTGCTCGGCGGGGCGGTCGGTGCGCCGCGCATGGCCTACTGGACCGGTCTGTTGCTCGGTCTGTTCTTCGGGCCGTTGGGCCTGTTCGTGGCCCTGGCGATCGACAAACGCCCCCAATGCCCGAACTGCTTCAGCCGGCTGGGCGGTCTGGCGCGGGAATGCCCTGGTTGCCGCGCGCGCCTGACCTGGACGAGGGGCGTCCGGTGGTACTGACGAGGCCTGGGCCGAGTTGCCGGACTCCGAGTCGTCCGCGCGGAACGCCCATGCGGGTTTTTCCGAATGTTCAGGCCGAGTGTCCGCGTTTTCGTGGGTGCCGGGCGATTTTCCGGCGGTGCGCGCCCTTCTCGGTCGTCTCCGTAGCGCATGAATGAGTAGCGCCCCACCGCGTCGGACGGGGCTGGCATTCGGTTTGGCGATCTTTGAAGAGGCCCCCATGACAGTTGCCGCAAGCTGCGCCTCCGCTACCGGTTTCGTCGCCGATCCCGTGCTGCTCAAGGCGATCGTCCACGGGGTCGACAGCGCGCTGGTGATGTGCAACACCGCGGTCCGCTGCGTGGGAGTCTCGGCAATCCCCAGCCGCGATCCCGGAAGCGTTACCGGCCTGATCGGCGTTCACGGCGAGGTCTCCGGGTTCATCACGGTGAACATGTCCGAGAAGATGGCCGTGTCGCTGGTCAGCGGCCTGCTTCAGGACCAGTTCACCGCGCTGAGTCACGAGATTCTCGACGGGGTTGGCGAGATCACGAACATCCTCGCCGGAGGCGTCAAGAACGCCCTGACGAACACGCCGTGGGGGTTCCGCCACGTGACGGTCCCGTCGGTGATCGTGGGCCAGAACTACCAGATCGCCTACGCCAAGGGGTTGCAGTACCTGGCCGCGACGTTCGAGCAGCAGGGCCCCTCGCCGCTGTTGTTCGCCGACCGTATCCTCCAGGTGGCGATCTCGCTGATCAAGCTATGACGGCTCACTCGCGGTAGAACCGGTTGGCCACGAGGTGCTCGATCCCCAAGAGAACGGCCACGAGGACGATCAACCAGGGGAACAACTCGCGGCCCACGCGGCCCGTGCTCACGTCGAGTTCGATCTCGTCCTGGCTTCGGGCGATGCGGGGGGCCAAGGGCTCGAGGATCTTCGCCAGTTCGTCGTTCGAGACCCGCTCCAGCCGCGTTTGTTCGAACGGCAAATTGACGCTGAAACCGCGATCGACCCCGCCTTCGGTGCCGCCCGCCTGCACCCGGTAGTTCCCAAGCCATTCGGTCGAGGCCACGGTCAAAGACGCTTGGGCCAGGTCGGCCGCAAGCCGAACCTCGACGCCATCGGGCTGGGTGAGCAAGTACGAGCGGAAGGGATGGTCCGGGTTCAGTTCGAGCACGGCCGGCTCGCCGGCGAAGTAGTTCAGCCGCTGCCCTCCGGCGCCGACCAGATAGGCTGCCATCTCATTGACCACGACGAAGAACGGCCATGCGTTCTCGCCCGACAGGAGCAGGCTCCAAGGATCCTGATTCGGGTTATCCGACACCGAGGTGGTGACGGCCAGCGCCCGGCCTTTTCCAAGCGGGCGTTCGAGCATGGCCGGCCCACCGTCGCTGTACGGCGCGATCACCTGGACGCCGGGAGCCAGGGCGTCGAGCTGCCAGTAGCGGAACACCGGGAAGGCATCCCACGGGATGGTCCCGGCGGCCTCGCGCAGCGTGGCCAGCACGGGGTGCTCGTAGTCGCGCGGGGCGAGGTGGAGGGTTCCCTCGCTGTCGCGGACCTGCCATTTGAGCTTGGCCGGCAGGACTTCTTGGGCCGCCGGGCCATTGAATGCCTCGATTCCCCGATCCGCGTTGCGCCCGAGGAAGACCGCCACGCCACGCCCCCTGGCGGCGAAATCGCCCAGCTTCTGCCAGACCTCGGGCGCCAATGGCCCCGGATCGAGCACGAACACCGCCGCGTACGGCTCCAGGGCGTGCTTGCCCAGGGACTCGACGGGCACGACGGTCACATCGTGCCGCGCCTCGCCCTTGCGCCGCAGCGGCGTGGGGGCCAATGCCTCGGCCAGGAACGCCGGGTTGGCCGGCCTGGTGGCCGCGATCAGCACGGGCCAGGCGGGGCGCACCTCGACCGTGAAAT
>JANLFZ010000551.1 GCA_024653385.1 Thermoguttaceae bacterium
GTCGTCGATTGTCTGGCGGTGGGGGCGCTGCTGGTGTTTCGTCCTCGCCCCAAACCAATGGGCCTCGAATTCGTAGGGGGTGCGCGCCGGCGCGCTCCTGTGCGAGTGGCCACGGTCGTGGGCGCGTGGCTAGTCGTAGGGGCCGCTGTGGGGATACCGATGGCGGCCAGCGATGCCGGCATGGTCACCGCGTCGGGTGAGGTCATCCCCGGCGGTGAGCAACTTATCGAGGTCGGTTCAGCGCGGGTAGCCGTCAGTCGGCTGTGGCATGATTTCGGCCTCACCAAGCCGTTTAGCGTAGTACAAGCCCAGTTCCGGCTGGAAAACGTGTCGGCGGCCCCGGTGCGCATCGAGCGCGTCGCCACATCGTGCGGTTGTACGACAGTGGGGGGGGGCAAGGCGGGGAGCATACTGCCGGGCATGTCGATCGCGGTCCCTGTCACCGTTTCCACCGGTTCCCGGAGAACGCTGCACGAAGTGGTTTGGGTTAGCCTGAGGGGGGACGAGGGCCACGGCCACGTGGCACTGCACCTCTTCGCCACGCAGGTGCCGCCGATGGAGGTCGTGCCGGATCGCGTTTCCCTCGGGCTTGTTGCCCGGTCGCAGGCGGCGGCCGCAAGCATCCGGTTGACCGAGTCGGCGGCCGACCGGTTCGAGGTGTTGGCGGTTGAGTCGGGCGATCTGCCGCTGACCTGGCGGATCGAGCGCAAGCAGGGCGCGGATCTTGCCACATACCTGGTCCACCTGAGCGTGGAGGCGTCGGGGCTTCCGGCTGGCGAGCACTCGGGCACGATTTGCATTCGCACCACCAGTGCGTTCCGGCCCGTTGTAGAGGTGCCGGTGCGGTTTTCCGTCGCCCAGGAAGTGAAGCCTCGCCCCGCGATCATCGACTTCGGCGCAGGCGACGCGGACCATCGCGTTGCGCCGGCCGTTGTGACGCTCGAGCATCGTACCGGCCAGCCGCTGAACGTCCGCGTGCTCGACGTGCCTGCCGGATTCCGCGTGGCTTTGCAGGAGTCGGGTAGCCGCGCGCAACTGACGGTTGCCTTGGAAAACGGCCTGACGGCAAGCAGTACAGGGGTGATCCGAACCTTGGCCAGTTGGCAAGGGGCAAGCGAAACCGTCGAGATACCGTGTTACATGTACGTGCGTCCCCCCTGAGTGGGCAACGGTTACCGTGGTCGTCGCGCCAGGGCGGTGGTTGTGGCGGCATAGCAAGCGAAGTCCCAGGAGTCGATGTCATGCGCGGTTGCATCGGGCATCAGTACAGAGCGCCTGGCTGGGCACCGGGCGTCGTTGTGATGATCTTGGCGACGGCGACGGGCGCAGCCCCCCCCGAGGAACGCGTGCCGGACGAGAAACGCGTCGAGGTCTTTCGTTTCCTGGCCGCTCGGAACGAGGCCAATTATCGGAAAATCGAGACTTGGCAGGGGAGCTACCGCTTTGTGGACCGGTTCCCGCGCCCGGCAGTGCCCGATCCGATCGCGCCCCCCATGGGCGGTGTCCCGAAACTGCCGCCAGAGGCGAAAGCGGAACCCAAGAAGATGGTGGTCATCCGCGAAGGGGTGGTAGAGTTTGCCCTGGACATGGCGGCCGACAAGCTCTGGGTCAACTGCCGAGAGGATGGGTCGACGGCCCGGCTGGTGACGCCCGACGAAAAGGAAACCTACAAACCGGGGAGCACCTACGGCCCGGTGACGCGCACCGCGATCATCACCGCCGACAGCATCGTCGAGATGCATCCCAGCTTGAAATTCGGGCCTTTGCGGGACTTTCCCGACGATCCTTTCCATTTGGGACAACAAGGCGGCAGGCTGGCGGAGCGCAGATTGCACCCGGACAACATGCGGCGCAATCAATCCAATGAAATCGTCGACCCCCGGCACTTTTATCGGCACGCGGGAAAGCTGTACTCGGAGCATCTTCACGCTTATGCCGACCAGCTTGAGGGGAAATTCGGAGCGGAGGCGGCCGCCCGGCTGAACCGCGATTGTGGGATCCTCAAGCGCCGCAATGCTGGCGACGATGAGTACATTATTACCATCTACTTTACGGGCTCCGGCGTCCCCCCCGAATACGAAAGGATGAAAGGAGTGTTCCGCCTAAGCGAACGATCTGGCTTTCTGCCGGTGGAGATTACGCAGTATCTCCCGCTGGACGAGGTCGCTTCGTACCAATCGTGGATCTACCGTTCGATCGATGGCATTCACATACCCAAGGAGTTTCACTACACCCACAACGACAATCGGAACAAACGTCTGGTCCTGGATCGGCACCTGGTGCTTGTGGAGGCGAAACTGAACCAGCCGATCCCCGCGGAGGTCTTCTCCACCGAGGGGGGGCTGCAACTGGCCAGAGGCGATCGTTTCGTGGATCGCATCGAACAACGGCTACTTGTACATGACGGCGCCGGGCTGGTCGCCGCCACACAATACGACCCTGTCGCCGGGGGAGCAAAGAGTCGGACTCGCATCTATCTGGCGTTGGGTAGCGCGGTGCTGCTCGGCCTAGTGTGTGTGTGGGTCGCCCGACGCAAAGTCCGCCGGCCAGCGGCCGGCCCCTAGCGCCATACAAGCGTGCATGTGGGGATGGCGGTTTTCAAGAGACCTGTTTACGTGGGGAGGTAGTGGCGTGCGACTTCTTCGTTCCCAGGCCGCAATCATCGTTGCTGCAGTGTTCATCGTGCTCGCCGGCCTCCGCGCAGCGGCGCAGCAAACGTACCAGTGCGTCGCGAACAACCTCTGCATCAACTGGGCCGCGCCGGAGTGCTGGGGCACGTGCGGTGAGGAGTGCGAGGGGAAGAACAGGCACTACACGAACTATCAGACCTACTCGCTCGTGTCTCCCGGGCCGTGCCCGAGCTACCACGAATACATGATCGGCTGTTGGTATGACATCCCGTGTAGCTGGAGCCAGCCCCAGCAGTACATGTCTTGCAAGCTGGAATCCGATGGCTGGCGGTATTGCCGGTACGCAACGCCGTCAGACTACTGCACTGATTGCGGCCCCTACGGAGATTGGAGCTACACGTGGGTCTTGACATACGAATGCCACGGTGGCAGTTGACGGCCTTGGCGCTCCACAGGTTTTGGCTGTCTTCTGATCCCGAAACATGATCCTCTTGCTGGCCCGGCGGCTGGGCTACCGGATCGCCGAGGTTCCGGTGAGCTGGACGGAAAAGCCCGGCGGCCACTTCCACCCGGCCCGCGAGTTGCCGAGCGTGCTGGCCAGCCTGTGGCGGCTTCGCCGCCGGATGCGCTCGGAAATCGTGCTCGGGGCGCCCGCGGCCGAGCCGGCGGAAGAGCCCGCGTCGCCGTTGTCGTGACGACCTGGCTCTGGTTCCGAAGCTCCAGCTTCGGAACCCACGTCCTGGAAAGGGTGGTCGCAGCCGCGGATCACCTGGGCACTGGAGGTTGACCGAGGGGCGGTCTCCCCACCTTCACGACAAGCCGCACAAGCGGCACAACATGGACGGAGTCACCCCCCCGGCCCCGCCTTGGCCGAGGCGTAGGCCTTTTCGACGAGTTCCATGATGTGCAACGCGTTTTCGGGACCGTTGATTGCCGGGGGGCGGTTGCCCAGCACGCAGTCGGCGAAGTACTGGCATTCGGCCGTGTAGGGGTTGACGGCCTTGAAGGGCACGCGCTGGAACTTCCGAACCACGTCTTTGTCTTGCGAAGCGTCGTAGGCAGCGTCGCCAAGGCCGAAGATGCCCTCCAGTTTTCCGCGTTTGCTCTGGCCGATCGTCCCTTCGGTGAGCACGGCGCCCTGGGAACCGTAGACTTCGAGACGCGTGCGGCAGGCTTCGTCGGGAATGCAGAAGAAGCAGTCGATGGTGCCCTGGGCGCCGCTGGCGAACTCGACGAGGGTTGTGGAGGCGTCCTCGGAAGGGTAGTCCTGGACGAGGTTGCCGACCAGCGCGGCGATGCGACGGATGGGGCCCGCGAAGAACTCCAAGAGGTCGTACAGGTGCGTGGCCATGTCGATCAAGGCCCCGCCACCCCCC
>JANLFZ010000552.1 GCA_024653385.1 Thermoguttaceae bacterium
GGTCGGACCAGAGGGCGGTCGCCGCCGAGCGCGGCCCCGGAGCCTCCGGCACGAACGGATCGGCCGCGGCCGTGTTGGGGTCCAGTCCGGAACTCATGGCACCCGGGGGCTACCCGACCTTCGGAGGAAGCTTGGCCACCATGCGCAACGAGGTGGTCAGCTCTTCCAACTGGAGCCAAGGACGCAGCCACGCCACGGCCTGGTAGGAGCCGGGCGCACCGGGCACCTCCTCGACCTGAATCTGCGCGGCGGCCAGCGGCAACCGGGCCTTCATCTCGGGCGTGGGATGGGGGTCGGCACACACGTACTGGGCGATCCACCGCTCCAGGTAGTCCTGCATGTCCTTCTTCTCGGCGTAACTGCCGATCTTGTCGCGGGCGATCACCTTGAGGAAGTGCGCGATCCGCGACGTGGCCATGATGTACGGCAGCCGGGCCGAGATCGCGGCATTGGCGGTCGCGTCGGGCTTGTCGTACTTCTTCGGCTTCTGGCACGTCTGCCCGCCGAAAAACACCGAATAGTCGGTGTTCTTGTAGTGGCACAAGGGAAGGAACCCCAGCTTGCTCAACTCCGCCTCGCGGCGGTCGGTGATGCTGACCTCGGTCGGGCACTTGAGGTCCAGGTCGCCGTCCATGCTCTTGAAGACATGCGCGGGCAACCCCTCGACCAGCCCGCCGTTCTCCTTGCCCCGAATCGCCACGCAGAAACCCGTCTTCGCGAAGGCGTCGGTCAACCGCGCCCCGTAGACGTAGGCGGCGTTCATCCAGGCGTAATGCTCGTGCGGCACCGAGATCGACCGGCCGCTGGGATCGAGCGGGACCTCTTCGAAATCGAACTCGTCGACGGGCTTGGTGTTCTTGCCGTACGGCAAGCGCGAGAGCACCCGGGGCATGACCAGGGCCACGAAGCGCGAGTCGGGCGATTCGCGGAACGATTGCCACTTGGCGTACTCGACCGAGTCGAAGATCTTCGCCAGATCGCGCGGCGTGGCCAGATCGGCGAAGCTGTCGAGATTGAACAGCTTCGGCGAGGCGGCGGAGATGAACGGGCAGAACGCCGCGGCGGCGACCCCCGAGATCTTCTCCAGCATCGCGATGTCTTCCGGGTGGTTCGTGAACTCGTAGTCGCCGATCAGCGCCCCGTAGGGCTGGCCGCCGGGCATGCCGAACTCGTTCTCGTAGAGCTTCTTGAACAACTGGCTCTGGTCGAACTCGATCGCCCGGTCCAGGTCCTTGAACAACTCCCGCTTCGAGCAGTTGAGCACCTTGATCTTCAACTCGGTGCCCGTCTCGCTGTTCATCACCAGGTAGTGCAGGCCGCGCCAGGTGCCCTCGAGGCGTTGGAAATCCGGGTGGTGCATGATCGCGGCCAACTGTTTCGAGATGGTCGCGTCGATCGCCTCGATGCCGTTCTTGATCGACCGGATGATGTCCCGGCTGACCGTCACCGTGCCCTTGAGGGCCTCCTCGGTCAACGTCCGGATCAGTTCCGCCGCCCGGTTCCGCTCGGTCTGCTTGGTGGCCTGGATGGCCTTATCCAAGAGGCTTCCCTCGGCAATTTGGAGCGCCTGGGGCTGGGCTTGGGCTTGTTGCTGTTCGCCGCTGCTCATACGTGTCCTCCTACGGTTGTTCGCTGCCGCCGCCGGGCAGGCCGAGTTGCTCCGAGAACTTCTTCAGCTCGTCGGTGTTCTGGAGGACCTGCTCGAGGATCCCCTCCAGTTCCGGCGAGACGTCGATCTTGGTCATCAGGTCGCGGAGCTTGTTGCGCGTCTCGAGGAGCTTGCGCAAGGCCGGAACCTGGGCGACGACCTGCGCCGGCTCGAAGTCCTCGATCGAGTTGAACTTCAATTGGACGGCCAGTTCCGAGTTGTCGCCCGCCAGCGTGTTCTCCACGCGCAGGTTCAGTCCCGGCGTCATCCGCTGCATGACCTCGTTGAAGTTGTCCCGGTCGATCTGGACGAACTTCCGGTCGCGCAACGGCTTCAGCGGCTCCGTGGGGTGACCGGAAAAATCGCCGAGCACCCCGACGACGAACGGAAGCTCGCGCTTTTCGATCGCATCGCCGATCTCCACGTCGTAGGTAATGTGGACGCGGGGCTTGCGCACCCGGTCCAGCTTGTGTTGAATACTCTCGGGCATGAAAGATCCCTCCGGATGCTACGGGGTTGTTATTCGGTCTTCGCCTCGGGGACCGAGATCCCTACCAGTTTGAACGTCTGGTTCCGCGACATGTCCTCGGCAATGAGTTCCTGGAGTAGTTCGGGCAGCGGCATGCGGCCCCAGCGCACGGCGCGTTCCAACTGGTACGCGACCGGCGAGTGCGGCTCGGTGCGGCGGAAGAAGTCGGCGATGCGCAAGATGGCTTGGAAGGCCTGCTCGCGGGTACGGATGGGTCCCAACCCGATCCCCGGCCCAGCCCCCTCGCCCGCTGCGGCCGCACCAAGGCCTTCCCCGGCGGGCTGACCTTCCGCCGACGGCGAACCTGCGTACTCCTGGACCTTTTCCCGGCAATTCGCCAGCGCCTCGCGGATCTCGCCGACCGGCGGCGCGTCGGCCGGGCCGCAACGTTCCTCCAACGCCTCACCGAGCTTGCCCAACTCGTCGAGGCACTGCTCGATGTCTTCCAACAAGCCGCCGAAGAACTCCGGCGGTGTTTCGCCAACCGCCTTGGTGAACTGGTCCAGGCTCGGCACCCCCTCTTCCAGACGCTGGGCACGTTTTTCGGGGTCCTCGATCGCGTCGGTCGCCACGGCCTGGCGATAATCCCATAGCGAATAAGGACCGCACGTCTTGCCCGCCGTGATGGGAATGCGAAGAATCGGCGTGACCAGGTTCCCTCGCGAGGTGGTCTCGTTGAGACGCCCCAGCGGATCCACCCGGTCCAAAAGACCCTCGGGGGAACTGAGCGACGGGAACAGAGTGTCCCAGTACCGCTCGACCAACTCCCTCACCAACCGAAAACCGTCGCGCAGACCGGCAAACCCGTACTTGCGGACCAACGGCTCGGTCAGCAGGATGGCGACCTCCATGTCTTTGGACTGTTGGGTGAGAATCCGGAGGCCCAGATCGAGCACCTTTCCCCACTCGGGAGGAGACGGCTTCTTCTTCTGTCCCAGGTCGTCGACGATCTCGCCGGCCTCGGATTCGGCCCGGCGCGAAGCGGCCGCGGTGTCGCGAAACAGGGTATAGAGCGAATCGTGCGAGACCGCTTCGCGCACGTCGAATCCCGTCGGGCTGTCACCGGGAATCGGTGCCAGGAGTTTGTCGAAGTCGAGGACGGGTGCGGTTGCCATAGGCAGCACCTTGCTTTGTTCCCAAACGGCCGTCCGGGCCAAGGGCGCTCGGGTGGCCTTGGTCCGAACCGGGCATCACACCGATACACCCTGTACCTTCAGCGAATGGGCCAGTCGCTGGAGGGCTTTGGCATGAAGGCGGCTCGCCCACGACTTGCTCACGCCGATGCGCCGACCTGCTTCCTGGAGGGTAAGCCCTTCGAAGTAGGTGGCGCGGATCAGCGCAGCCGCGTCGGGAGGCAGAGCGTCGATCAATTCATGCAGTTTCCGATGGATTTCCTCGCGGATGGCCACCGAGGCCGCGGTGGGCATGGCAGGATCGACCAGCGTTTCCGCCTCGGAGACCCCGCCGACCTCGCGGTTGCTTGCCAAATATACGACCGCCAATGCCCGCGTGACGCGACGGAACCACCGCAGGTCGGTTTCGAGGTCGTCGGACTGGCCGGTCGCGGCTTCTGCTTCCTCCGCAAGGACTTCGTTCGACCGCTGTTCGCAATGGATCTGGTTCTGTTCGTTTCGACCGAACCAGGTCATTTTCGATAGGCCATCGTAGATGGCCCCGCGTATTCGGTAATATGCGTAGGTGGAGAATCGGTTCCCCCGATTGGGGTCGAACTCTCGGGCCGCCTCGACCAGCCCCACCTGACCGTAAGCGATCAGATCGTCTAAGTCGACGGTGGGCGGGAGTTTACGATG
>JANLFZ010000553.1:0-764 GCA_024653385.1 Thermoguttaceae bacterium
CCCAAGGTCAGCTTGCGCACCTGGGCGTCCGGTTCCAAGATGTTCCGCAACCAGGCTTCCATCGCTTCGGTCGTAACAGCCATGACGGATCTCCGGTGTCCAGCCAGTCTCTCGACGGATGCATGCCCCGACGCGGGGCCCGCTATCCGCTGCCATCGCTTTAGAACCAACCAGCATACCAATTAGGGCCTCAGGGGGGAAGCGGTAAGGCCGTCAAAGCCGCCGAGATTCCTAACGCGCCGTTTCGACCCACGGTGCGTTCCCGCAGCCCAGACGAAACCCTCGTGCGTGGACCAATCCCCCCTGCCACGGGACTGCCCAATCGTGGACCTGGTGTTCGGAACGGCCATCCGGTACAAGGGAACGATCGCGATGGTCTGGTAGTCCTTCCGCCCGGATTTTTCGCCCTTCCCTTCGTGCCATGCCTGATCCCGGCCAGATCGAATGCGAGTTGGGTGTGCCGATTCCCGGCGTGATCTTGCCGCCCGAGCAGTGGGCCAAGACGGCACTGAAGAGACTCCCGCCGGAAGGGCCGCTCGATTGGCAGGCGATTTTCGGGCGGTCGGCCCCGCTCGTACTCGACCTGGGCTGTGGCAACGGCCGGTTCGTGCTGGCCAGTGCCCTGCGTCGGCCCGACATGAACCACTTGGGCCTCGATATTCTGCCGCTGGTGATCCGTTACGCGACGCGCCGGGCGAACCAGCGCGGCCTGCATCATGTGCGGTTCGCGGTGTGCGGCGGGCACGAGTTCCTCGAACGCTACG
>JANLFZ010000553.1:774-3959 GCA_024653385.1 Thermoguttaceae bacterium
TGGTCCCGCGCTCGATTCACGAAATCCACGTGTACCACCCCCAGCCCTACGGCGAGGCGCAAAAGAAAGAGCGCCGCCTGGTCACGCCAAGCTTTCTCGCCTTGGTCCACCGGTCGCTGGTGCCGGGCGGGCTCTTGGTGCTTCAAACCGACAACCCGGCGTACTGGCAGTACATGGCTGCCACGGTACCCCGGTTCTTCGAGTTCCAAGAGCAGAAGGGACCTTGGCCCGACGCTCCCGAAGGACGCACCCGCCGCGAGATCATGGCTCGTCGCATGGGTTTGCCGGTCTTCCGGGGCTGGGGGCGGCCGCGGCCGGAACTCGACGAGGCGCGGTTGCAGGCGTTGGTCGCGGAACTTCCCTTGCCGACGTTCGATGCCACACGGCACCGCCGCCCGCGGCGCTACCGGCGCCGGAAAGCCGATTGACCCGCGCAATGCGATTGGCCCTAGCGCCGCCAGTGTTTAGAATGCAACGGGGAGCCAACTCGACCGAGGAGCCGCGCATGCGTCGCAGGTTGCATGGCGTTGTGGGTTTGCTGATTCTCGTGCCGCTCGGCGTGGGCCTGCTGCCTGGCCGGCGCGCCTCGGCCGAGGTGCGCACCTGGACTCACAAGTCGGGCAGTCCGACCGTCGAGGCGGATTTCATCGACGCCAACAACGGCCAGGTGTGGCTCCGGGTTCCTAGCGGCGGAACATTCAACGTGCCGCTCGATTCGCTAAGCCAGGCCGATCAGGACTACGTGCGGGACTTGCTGGCCCGCGAGCACGCCCAGCGAGCGGCCCTGGCCCCACGGCCCGGCCCCGAGACGATCCACTACGGGCGCGGGCGAAAGCTGTGCGATCTGGCCTGCCGGCAGCTTGACGAGAGCAGCGGGTTGGCCGTGTCGCGCCGCGCGCCCGGCTTGTTCTGGTCGCACAACGACTCGGACAACGACGCCCGGCTGTACCTCTTCGACCGCCAAGGCCGTGACCTCGGCTGGTGCTTCGTCAAGGACACGAAGGCATTCGACTGGGAAGACATCGCCTCGTTCACGGCCGAGGGCAAGCCCTACCTCTTGATAGCCGACACGGGCAACAACAACCTGGCCGCGGCGGTCCACATGCTCCACGTGCTCGAAGAGCCGCCGGTCGATCCCCAGCGGGGCGTGCTCGTTCGTGAAGTCCCGCTGGTACGCACGATCTATTTCTCGTTCGAGGACGATTACCGCAACTGCGAGGCCGTGGGGATCGATCCCACGGACAAGACCATCCTGCTGGTCAGTAAAGAGCGCGGGCGCGAGTGCCACGCCTATGTCTTGCCCTGGCCGAAGGAAAAAGAAGACGTCAAGAAAGCCCACGTCGCCCGGGTCGCAGCCACGCTGCGGCTACGCCAGGCGACGGGGCTCGATGTCTCGCCCGACGGACGCCGGGCGATCGTCGTCACGTACAACAACGCCTTCGAGTTCGTCCGTGGCGAGAAGGACGATTGGTTTACGGCCCTGGCGCGACCGCCGCGCGAGATCCCGCTGCCGGATCGGCTCCAGGGCGAGTCGATCTGCTACGGTTCCGACGGGAAGACGCTTTATCTGACCAGCGAGCGCTTGCCCACGCCGCTTTGGGAAGTGCCGGTCGAGCGGATCGGGCCGGCGAAGTAGCGACTATTTGCCCATCTTCCGCAGGTTTTGCAGGCATGCCTTGACGCTTTCCAGGGGCGGCCCGGCGTAGCTCTCCTGCTCGACGATGTACCACTGGGTGCCGCCGGTGGTCTCGCAGATCTCGAAGATTTCCTTCCACCGCACCTCGCCCTCGCCGACGGGCGCGCCCGGCTTGCCGCCATGCTCCTTGAGGTGCACGGTGGCCGAGCGACCGGGGAATTTTCGCAGAATGGCGTACGGGTCGCCCCCGCCCCCGATGCAGTTGCCGATGTCCATCTGCATCACCACGTCGGGGCCCGCGTGGGTGAAGAACAACTCCCAGGCGGTCTGGTCGCCGACCTTCTTGAAGTCGCCGCCGTGAGCGTGGTAGCCGACCTTCATGCCGTGGGCCTTGGCCTTGGCGGCCAGTTCGGTGTACAAAGCCGCCGTCTTCCGGATGACTTCGAGCGAGGACAATCGCGACTCGGGCATCCACGAGACGATCAGGTACGGATTGCCCAGAACCTTGTTGAACTCCACGGTCTTGGCGAACTGGTCGCCCAGCAGGGTGTCGAGTCCGATGTGGGTGCCGCAGCACTTCAAGCCGCTGTCGTCGAGCATCTTGCGGATCGCCTCGGCCGTGTGGTTGTAGTAGCCGGCGAACTCCACGCCCTGATAACCCATCTCGCCGATGGCTCGGAGCACCCGGGCGAGGTTTTTCGCCGCGATCTCGCGCACCGAGTAGACCTGGAGGCCGATGGGAATCTTCTTCTGCTCCTTGGCCTGAACCGCGCAGGGTTCGCCCACGGTCCACAGGGCGGCCGCGCCGACCCCGAACTTCAACAAATCGCGTCGCGAAACGGTCATGATGGATCTCCCATGAGTTGCCAAGAACACCGCGGGACCGCGGTACTTCGTACGTCGCTATCCTCGCCAAACCGCGTGCGCCCGTCAAGCCTCGCGGCCAAAAGGCCCGGCGCGCCGGGGAGCTTCTGTCCGGGCTCGATCGGCCGGCGGGCGCAGCGTGCCGGGCGCATCGACGTGGCCGTCGTCATGCCGCCCTTGGCATCTTGCCGGCGCTCCGGTAGACTCGCGTTGGTGCGATCCGTCGTGTACCAGGGGCCGAAACGAAGCGGGCACGGGGGGCCAACCGGGGAATCGCCGTGGGTCTTCTTGCATTCGACGACCTGTCGGACGTGTACGAGGCGATGATCGACTGGCCCAAACGCCTGGCGAACGAGACGCCGTTCTTTCGCCGGCTGTTCGATGCGGTCCAAGCGAGAAGCGTCCTCGACGTGGCGTGCGGGACCGGACACCACGCGGCGATGTTCCATTCCTGGGGCCTTCGCGTCGAGGGCGCCGACGCCTCGCCGCGCATGATCGAGCGGTGCCGGGCGCGTTTCGGCGAGTCGGACCGGCTCGGCTTTGTCGTTCGCAGCTTCGACCAGCTCGCCGCTGCGCCCGAGCCGTTCGATGCGGTCATCTGCGTGGGCAACTCGCTCGCGCTGGCACCCGACGCCGCCACGGCCGGCCGGGCCGTCGCGGCGATGTTCGGCGCGGTCCGGCCCGG
>JANLFZ010000554.1:0-2945 GCA_024653385.1 Thermoguttaceae bacterium
CTTCGCAGCCCCGTACGCTGGGCCTTTGGGACTATGCCGCCTTTGCTGGCTACTTCGTCGGGCTCTCGCTGGTGAGCTACTGGGCCGGGCGGCGCGAGCGGGCAACCGCCCAGGACTACTTCCTGGCAGGCAAACGGCTTCCCTGGTACGTCGTGGGCGGGTCGTTCATCGGGGCGAACATCAGCACCGAGCACTTCATCGGGATGATCGGCGCGGCGGCCGTGTTCGGCATCTGCGTGGCCATGTCCGAGTGGATGAATGTCGTCACCTTTTCGCTCTTGATCTGGTTCTTCATCCCGTTTCTCCTGGCGTCGAAGGTCTTCACCACGCCCGAGTTCCTCGAGAAGCGGTTTTCGCCCGCCTTGCGGCAGCTCTTCGCCGCGGTGACCGTGATCAGCAACGTCGTGGCGTTCCTGGCGGCCGTGCTCTATGGCGGCGGCGTGGCCCTTGCCGCGCTGTTCCACTGGGATCTGTGGTTCTCGATCGCGCTGTTGGGGATCGTCGCCGGAGGCTGGGCGATCTACGGCGGGCTCTCGTCGGTTGCCTGGGGCGACCTGTTCATGGTCGTCGTGATGGTCCTCGGCGGGATGACCGTCACGTTGCTGGGCCTTCAGTCGCTCTCGGGCGACGGGTCGGTGCTCGACGGTTGGCGCGTGATGATCGAGCGGAACCAGGCGACCAGCGGCCCCTGGGCCGAAGGCATCGCCCGGCACGCGCAGCAACTGGCCGGGACCTCGACCTACAATCGGCTCTCGGTGTTCCAGCCCGCGACCCATCCCACGCACCCCTGGACCAGCCTCCTGCTCGGCATCTTCTCGGTGAGCATCTGGTACAACGTGCTCAACCAGTTCATGATCCAGCGGGTGCTGGGGGCCAAGGACGGCTACCACGCGCGCATGGGGATCGTCTTTGCCGGGTTCATGAAGGTCGTCCTGCCCGTGATCGTCGTGGTGCCGGGCCTGATCTTCTTCGCCCGGTCTCCCGAGCTGTTTCTCCAGCCGTGGGAACAAGTGCGCGCCGAGGCCGATCGGGGCTACGTGCGGTTGATCGAGGCCCTCGTGCCCGCGGGGCTGCGCGGGTTGTTCCTGGCCGGCCTGTTCGGGGCCATCCAATCGACCGTCAACTCGGTGCTCAACTCGACGGCCACGGTGATTACGCTGGACTTCTACAAGCGTTGGTTCCGGCCCGGCGCCAGCGACCGCGACCTGGTGCGCATGGGAATCGTCTCGTCGGTCGTCGTCTTGGCGGTGGCGATCGTGCTCGGGGGCTTCATCGGGGTCTTGCAGCGCGGGTTGTTCGTGTACATTCAGGAGCTGTATGCCTTCTTCGCCCCGCCGTTCGCGGCCGCCTTTCTCCTTGGGATTCTCTGGAAGCGGATCAACGCGGCCGGGGCCACCACCGCGGTGGTGCTCGGATTCGTGGTCGGCGTGGGGTTGAAGCTCTTCGTCCAGCTCGTCGAGTCCCATCCCGCATGGCTGGAACCCTATGCCAACCAGTCGTGCGTCACCTGGCTGGTGTGCGTGGCGGTGTGCGTGGCGGCAAGCCTGGCGACCGCCCCGCCGCGACCCGAGCAGGTGACCGACGAAGTCACGATGAACTGGTCGAGACTGAACCTCTTCCAAGACCTCGGCCGGCACTGGTTCACCAGCGTGGTGTTCTGGTGGGCCTTGTTCGTCGCGGCGATCGGCGGCCTGTTCGTCTATTTCTCGGACCTGGTGTTTCGGTGACGTTTGGCGCGTAGAATTAGGGCGGCCCGCGGCAATCGGTCGCTTGTACTCGGGCCGGTAACCGTTCCCAGGTCTAGGCGCTGACGATGGTCGAAGGACAGCAACCGTCGGTCGTACCCACCGAGTTCTGGAGCCGGTTGGACGACGGCCGGATCCAATGCGAGGTCTGCCCCCGGCTCTGCAAGTTGCACGAGGGTCAGCGGGGGTTCTGTTTCGTTCGGGCTTGCCAGGACGGCCGGATCGTGCTGACGACCTACGGCCGATCGAGCGGGTTCTGCATCGACCCGATCGAAAAGAAGCCGTTGAACCACTTCTTGCCCGGCACCCCCGTGCTCTCGTTCGGCACGGCGGGGTGCAATTTGGGCTGCAAGTTCTGCCAGAACTGGGACATCAGCAAGTCGCGGGAACTCGACACCTTGGCCGACGAGGCCTCGCCCGAGACCATCGCCCGGGCCGCCGCCCAACTCGGTTGCCGCAGTGTGGCGTTCACCTATAACGATCCGGTGATCTTCCTGGAGTACGCCGTGGACGTTGCCGAGGCGTGCCACCAACGGGGCATCAAGACCGTGGCGGTGACGGCCGGCGAGATGTGTCCCAAACCGCGCGAGCGGTTCTATCGCGTGATGGATGCCGCCAACGTGGACCTCAAGGCCTTCACCGAGGACTTCTACAGGAACATCTGCGCCGGCCAACTCCAGCCCGTGCTCGACACGCTGGTGTATTTGAAGCACCACACCCGGGTGTGGGTCGAAATCACCACGCTACTGATTCCGGGCCTGAACGACTCGGAGCAGGAGATCGAGGCGATGACCACTTGGGTAGTGGAGAATCTGGGCCCCGACGTGCCCATGCACTTTACCGCGTTTCATCCCGATTGGAAGATGCGCGATCGTCCCCCCACACCGCCATCGACGCTCTCGCGAGCCCGGGCCATCGCCCGAAAGAACGGTGTCCGGTACGCCTACACCGGCAACGTTCACGACAAAGAGGGGGGAAGCACGTACTGTTACTCTTGTGGCCGGTGCGTGATCGGGCGCGACTGGTTCGTGCTTTCCGAGTGGAACCTCACTGCCGAGGGGCGTTGCGCCTTCTGTGGAACTCCGTGTTCGGGGGTATTCGAGCCCTCACCAGGGAGCTGGGGTGCCCGCCGTATGCCGGTTCGACTGAGGGATTTTTCCGCTCGGGGCCTCTAAAATACTACTTGGGTCTAGGCCAGCA
>JANLFZ010000554.1:2955-3926 GCA_024653385.1 Thermoguttaceae bacterium
GCACTCCCCAGTGGTGTTATTCGGCACCCCTATTGCGGCCAGCGCTCTGTCGTACTCTTTGGTGTTGTTTGACAGAGGGCTTGTCAAATCGTATCGTAGAGGGGTACATTATGGGGAACGTGCGGAGCCCCCAACCGCTCCTCGGAGATTTGGGTAGCCTCTGCCAAGATTCGGGGTGGGTGTTCTGTACAAGATTTATGATGGGAGTGTCGAATGGCCATTCGAATCCTGATTGCCGACGACCACGAGGTGGTCCGTGCCGGGTTGAAGACCCTCCTGGCCGATACCGACGTGGAGGTGGTGGCTGAGGCGACCACGGGCGAGCAAGCCGTCAAGTATGCGATGTCGCAGCCGGTCGACGTCGTGCTGATGGACATCCGCATGCCGGAGGGGGACGGGCTGACGGCCCTTGGGCGCATCAAGCTCGACAAGCCCGACCTGCCCGTCTTGATGCTCTCGACCTTCGACAACCCCACCTACATCGCGCGATCGGTGGCCCTGGGCGCAAGCGGCTACCTGCTGAAAGGATGCACGAAAGAAGAGCTGCTCCAGGCGATCCGAACCGCCGCCAAGGGCGAAAGCGCCTGGACCCGGGACGAGTTGCGACGCGTTACCGGCGCGTTGGCCACCCCGCGGTTGGCGGCCGATGTCGAGGTCCCCTTGACCCAGCGCGAAAGCGAGGTGCTTCGCCAACTGGCCTACGGTCTGACGAACAAGGAAATCGCTCAGGCCCTCCACATCAGTTACGAAACGGTCAAGGAACACGTGCAGCACATCCTGCGGAAAATCGGCGTGTCCGACCGTACCCAGGCCGCGGTTTGGGCCGTGCGCAAGCAGCTCGTGTGATCGCCCCTTTCTGGGCCATCGTTCCATGCATCCCGAACGGGTGAGCATGGCACAAGACCGTGCGGCGCCCTAGGGCCTGTAAAACAATAAGTTGGGCAAACATGAGAGAGCAAGGAAGCGCAAGC
>JANLFZ010000555.1:0-2434 GCA_024653385.1 Thermoguttaceae bacterium
GTGAAACGCCCCTGGGCGTCGGTGTCCTGACCGTCGACCAGGCCCAGGCGCCGCGCCAAGGCATCGTGGACCAACTGGGACCCCTTCACGTGGCAGGCCGTGCCATGGCACACGCTGATGAGGTGCTCGCCCACCGGCTGGTGGCGGAACTGGGTATAGAACGTCGAGACGCCCGTGATGGTCGCGGGCGTGATCTCGGTCAACTCGCACACCCGCTCCAAGGCCGGACGCGGCAAGTAGCGGTAGTGGCGCTGGAGGGCCTGAAGAATGGGGATGACCGCCTCGGGCCCACGTCCCAGTTGCTCAACGGTGCGGTCAACAAAGCTCAGGTCGATGGGGGGCATCAAAGCGGTCGGTGGGGTAGGGTCGGAAGCCGTTCACGCGGACCGTTCGCTTCGGGCGTGAACGTGGCGGTCCGGGCCGCGCGATGCGTTGGCGGGTTGTTCGGCCCACCCGCTATTCTACCCGATGGCCGCTCGTGCGTCATGTCGGCAGGGGGGTACTCAACTCCGAATCGCCTCGGGCTCCAGCGCCAACAGACGCGAGTTCAGCAGCGGGCGCAGCCGCCCGATGAGCACCGCTTGAAGCCCGTGCCGATTCGGCGGATCGGCGAGGATCCGTACCCACTCGATTCCCAGCCGAGTCCACGCGGGAATTTGGGACGTCGCGTCGAGTCGTCTCTTGAGATCGAGCGTCTGGCCGACGTACATCGTCTGCCCGCCGGGGCCTTCGAGGACGTACACGCCCGGGCCGGCGCAGTGCTGCCAGCTTGTCGGGGCAAAGGGCTTTGCGCGGGGTAGGCGGAGTCGCGGTTGGGCAAGGAGGAGCGTTTGGCCAGCCTTCTTGGCATCGTGGGCGCGCTTGCGGAGCGACAGCGCTGCCCAGCGGTATTCGCGCGGCGTGAAGCCCGGGGCAAACGCCGCCGCCATTTCGTCGAACCCGACGGCCAGGTGGGGATCGCAGAGAATCTCATCGAGACTGAGCCCGAATTCGACACTCAGTTGGTGCATCGCCACTTCGCTGCCGAAGACGTAGGCGTCGGTCTCGCGCGGCCGCGCGCCGCGGAGGTGTTTTTCCAACCCCGCGAGTTTCCCATCCTTGCGCAGCCTGAGGAGGGTCCGATTCCACAGTGCGGCGTCGCCATAGGGGGCCTTGCGCCGACACGCCTCGACAAACGCGGCGTTGCACTCCGGATCGGCCAGCAACTGGTCGACCGGGACACTTGCGCAGGCACTGCGGTACGCGGCCAGCACGACGGCATCGAGATCGGGAGCAGGCGGGGGTTTGTGGCCGCGCGACGCACCTTTCAGCGGCCAGATTCGGCGTCTTCCCTTGGCCGTCGGCGGCGCGCTGGCCAAGGGGTCTTCCGGGCCGTCGAGCGGGTCGCCCACTGCTGCCGCGTCGAGCCGTCGGCGAATCCGCGCCACGTAGTCCTTCGACAACTCAAAGCCGATCCACTGGCGTCCGAGCTTCTTGGCCACCACCAGCGTGGTCCCGCTGCCGGCAAAGGGATCCAGCACCACCTCCATGGGGTTCGACGAGCATCGCAGGATGCGGCCGAGGAGTTGCTCGGGCATCTGGCACCCGTGGAACCCCTCCCGCTCCTTGAACGTGCCCGCCACGCGCGAGAAGTACCACACATCGTGGTGCGGGGCGAAACCGCCGGGCACATCCTGGGGGCGGAGGATCCACGTGTTGTCCGGAAGCCGGCCGCGCGGATTCGCCCGGCCGTCGGCGTACACCAACTGCCGGGCGGAAGGAACCCGCACCGCGGGATTCTGCGCGTTGAACGTGAAGTGCGCCGGGTCCTTCACGAAATACAACAGATGCGTGTGCGACCGGCTGAACGCACGCACGCAGTTCACACCGAATGTGTAGTACCAGATGACCCAACTCCGGCAGCACAGGCCGAGTTCCCGCTGGGCAATGACCTTCAGCTCCGCGGCGAACTCGTCGCCGATGGCCAGCCAGAACGATCCGCTGGGCTTCAGTGCCCGGACCACGCCCGCCATCCACTGGCGGCTCCAGGCAAGGTATTCTTCCGCGGGGCGCTCGTCATGATAGACATCGTACTCGTAGCCGATGTTGAAGGGCGGATCGGCGAATGCCAAGTCGATGGTGCCCGGGGCAATCCGCGCAAGTCCCTCGAGGCAGTCCATCGGGTACACGTCATTCAGGGCCAGCGCCACAACCTTTACTCCACTCAACCCGACTTCCTGAAAGCCTATCGTTCTTGGTTATGGCATGGCGCGTCGGTTGTCGCAAGGTCTCTGGAGGTCTTGCGGCAATACCGCCTTGCAAGCGGCGTCGCCGGTAGGGAGGTTGCACCGGTGCCGGCAGCGCGGGTCAGAACTGGCCGGCCACCTCGCCGCCGTTGCGCGATCCCAGCGCGCGCCAAGCGCTCAGGTCGACGGTCTCGCTGACGAAATGGACC
>JANLFZ010000555.1:2444-3897 GCA_024653385.1 Thermoguttaceae bacterium
ATCCGTCGGCGAAGCTCACATTGACGCCCCCGGGGTGGTGGCTGCGGGCTGATTGCCACATGGATCGCAACGGCGACCATTTCGAACAGTCGGGAATCGGGGAATTGGGTCCCCACCAATGATAGTAGGCGGCGTAGAGGACGAACCCATCGACCCAGCGTGCCCCCCGCGACGGCCGCGACGCCACCGGCTGGTCGAAACGGGTGCACCACGCCTCGTCCAAGAAGGGGTTTCCCCCGCTCGACGCCCCGACGATCACGAGATCCTTGTTTTGCCGGGTGAGAACCACCCCGGACTCGGCCATGTTGGGGTCGGGAAGCAGGCTTTCGGAGAAGGCCGCGGTGGCACTGGTTCCGTCGAGGACATCGGCAAACCGGACGGCCGATACGTTGTTGAACAGCCCGTCGGTCTCGAACATCGCGGTACCCGAGGAGGTCGGCGCGCTGCGTCCCCAACAGGCGAGGTAGTTGGTGGCACCGAACTCGGGCTGGACTTTGGTGCCTCGATCGCTGGGACAGTAAAAGAAGCTGATATTCTGGGATACCGGCACCTGATTGTCCGGGTGTACCCCGTAGCCTGGCCCCAGGTAGACCCCGGTGTGGCCATACAGGGGGACCTTGAGGTTTAGCGACTGGTAGACGTTGTACTGCTCCATGTAGGGCGTCAACATGGCCAGGGGGCCCCAGCGGTACTGCCACGCGGGGATGTGTTCATAGCCCGGACAGGTCTTCGAGGGCGAGCCGACCGGGAAGGCCCCCTGAACGTCGTGGAAGTTGTGCAACGCCAAGGTAAGCTGCTTGAAGTTGTTGGTGCAACTGGACCGTCGGGCGGCCTCGCGGGCCGCCTGCACGGCGGGCAGCAACAGGGCGATCAACATGCCGATGATCGCGATGACCACGAGCAACTCGACCAGCGTGAAAGCCCGGGGGGCGTGGGCACGACGAGGCATGAGGGTCAGCTCCGACAGGCGGTGGTGTTACGATTTGGAGAATAGTATTACCACCTCGGGCCAACCTGTCAACTGGTCAGACGCGCCGAAGAGATGACTTCGCGGCGCCGCATCGACGGCCGCGTCCGGCGCGCCATGGAAATCGTGGCCGGCGGCGTAGCGATGGCCGGGGCCGCCCTTTGACCGAACGGGCCCCGAATCCGTCCGTCGGGCCGGCTGGAACTTCAGCGAACCACCGCAAAGCGCGGCCCGCTCGCCAAGGGTTCCGCGACCCGTGGCGTCGCGCGATCGGCCAGGGCCGCCTCGGCCACCGGCGCGGCGGCGCTCATGGCCCAACGCGACAGGGCCATGAGGGGGAAGTAGATCGGGTAGTAGTGATAGCGCAGGTAGAAGACGCGCGGGAACCCCGTGCCCGTGAATTCGGGTTCGTACCACGTGCCGTCGCGCTGTTGCCTCTCGAGGAGGAACCGGATGCCGCGCGTCACCGCCGGGTGGCGTTCCAGG
>JANLFZ010000556.1:0-2286 GCA_024653385.1 Thermoguttaceae bacterium
GGTTTGGACTATGGTGATACTGAGGGGCCGTCGCGCCGGCCCAGATACCCCCCCTCCGCGCATCCCGCCTTGCGGAACGAACGATTTACTCCCTGACGACAAGAGGAATCCCCATGCGACACCGTACCTTGGTCTGCGTTTGTGTCATGGTCTTGGCTGCCGGTCTGGTGGAGACGGCGTCGGCTGCCTGGATGCGTCCGCGGCTTCGTCGCGTGACGATGGCGGCCCTCCAGGCCGAGACTTGCCGCGCCCAGGCGGCCAAGGCCGAGGCCGATGAGGCGATTGCCAATGCGGAGAAAGCCAAGGCCGAGGCCAACAAGGCCGCGGAGACGGCCCGGGGCGAGGCGGCGGCCGCGAAGGCCGCCCAGGCCGAAGCCAAGAAGGCCCAAGAAGCGGCCGCGTCGGCCAAGGCCGAGGCCGACAACCGCATCAAGGCGGCCCAAGCCGAGATGGCCAAGGCCGAAGCCGCCAAGCAAGAGGCCCAGAAGAAGCTCGAAGCGGCCCAGGCCGAAATGGCCAAGGCGCAGGCTGCCGTGGCCGAGGCCCAGAAGAAGCTCGACGAAGCCCAAGCCGAGGCGAAGAAGACCCGCGAACTGGCCCAAGCCGAAATGGCCAAGGCCGAGGCCGCCAAGCAAGAGGCCCAGAAACTGATGCAGACGGCCCGCGACGAGATGGCCAAGGTCGAACGCGCCAAGGCCGAGTTCGAAGCCGCGCGCAAGAGCGCGCAGGCCAATCAGCCGCCGGCCAAGAAAGAAGAGCCCCCCAAGGTCGAAGAGAAGAAAGCCCCGCCGAAGGAACCCAAGCCCTAGCACCCGAACGGCAAACGACCCGGCCGGACTCATCCCGGCCGGGTCGATTCGGACTCGCTCTTGCCCTCGGCTTCCTGCTTCGACGCGTCGGGCTTTCCGGGCGACCTCCCGGAATCATGCAATCTCATTGGGTTCAGCCGCCGCCCGCGCACGCGTGGCGCCATCGGCCTCCCGGACCGTGGCTCTCGGCAGCGTGGCGCTACCAGCCTTGTGCGAGGACATCGCCGCCGGCCCGGGTGGCCAAGGCCCGCCAGACCGCCGGATCGATCGTCTCGGCGAACCATCGCACCGAACCATCCATCAGTGCCGCATTGACGCCCGAGGGATGGTAACTCCGCGCGGTGACGGCCGCCCAGGTCGGCACGGTGGGTGACTTGCCCTCCTGCTGGTTCGTCCAGTCGATGTCGTACACCGCGCCTCCGACCGTGCAAGGGACCTTGGTGTTGGGCGCGTAGGCGGCAGTAAAGCCGACCTGGTGGACCCGGCCGTCGACCCACTCGGTGTGCCCGCTGTCGGCCTTGAACTGCCCTGCCAGGCCGGCGAGCCGGTCGGGGGTGGGCACTCCCGGATCGCTCGCCAAGGCCGCGTTGCGCAAGTAGGGCTGCCATCCCTTGACTTCGGCCAGTGCCAGCGTCTGGCTCAGGCCGTCGCGCAGATCCGAAGGCGCAAGCCCCCGGCCCGTGCAAAAGGCGCCCTCGCCAACCGCCCGGGTTCGGGGATCATAAACGAACCACACGCCCTGGTTGACCGCGTAATTGAGCGGATAGTGCGTCGGCGCCCCGCTTTCGAGCCGAACCTCGTCGCGGATTTCGTCGGGGCAGAGGTACGTGGGCACGCGAGCCGCCGACAAGCGGGCGACTGTCCCGCCGCCGATCACAATGTCCGAGGCCAGCTCGTAGCTCTGGTTGAAGTCGATGCGCGAGCCCAAGTTCGCCTGTTCCAGAAAGGGCAAGAGCAGGGCCTGGGCCGACCAGAAGTTGACATTGCCCGAAGCGTCGGGCAGCACCGGCCGAGCGCTTGGCGGGAACTGCTTGTTTTGCGACTCGAACTGGTGCAGGGCCAGGCCGATCTGACGCAGATGGTTCGAGCACGAGGCGCGCCGGGCGGCCTCGCGCGCGGCCTGCACGGCGGGCAAGAGCAAGCCGATCAGCAGGCCGATGATGGCGATCGCCACCAAGAGTTCGACCAGGGTAAAGCCTCGGCGCGCCATGCGGGCGCAAGGGATCTTCGAGAAAGCCATGGGAGGCCTCGGTGGGAGAGGGTGCGGGCGACCGTGCGGCCGTCGCGCGGGTCGCCGGCCGAACTTGCTCGCCGGCTTGGGCGGCCAGACACGATACTGAGAATCAGTCTCAATAAACGCCTAGCATAGCAAGCCCGGCCGCCGTGTCAAGACCGCCACCAGCAAGAAAACCGCCCCACCTCCCGCGCACTTGCCCGACCGGCACCGCCCGAGCGCCGCGCGCCTCACACCTCCCAG
>JANLFZ010000556.1:2296-3895 GCA_024653385.1 Thermoguttaceae bacterium
GCCGATTCTTGCGCGACTTCAACTCGTTGGCCTCCGTCGAGTTCGTAAAGACCGCCTTCTCGGCATCCCACCGCAGCTTCTTGTTGACCCGTAGCGCGATCGTGCCCAAGAGAATCGTCTCGGCAAAGGGGTACGCGTTCTCGAAGCTCGCGTCCGACGCCGGCCCGCCGCGGCAGGCCCGCAAGAACTGATCGAACTCGTCGATCGGGCGCGGCAGCGTCGCCGCCGGCGGCTTGAAGTCGCGCATCCGGGCCTTGGGAAGCAACCGCGGCTGGTCGCCCGTGAATCCCGCCAACAGCTTCCCCCCGTCGCCGATCAAGAGCAGGCCCTCTTCCGGCATGGGCTCGCCATCGTCCTCCAGCTCCTTGGGCATGGGCGGGCGCAGGCCCCCATCGTACCAGTGGAGCGTCACCGGCGGCAGATCGCCGCGCGCGGGAAACTCCCAGTGGATCATCGAGGCCCGCGGGTACGACACGCGGTTCGTCTGCCGGCTCCACCCGAAGTTCTCGATCTTCCAATACTGGCTTCGGCTGGCCTCGACCGAGATCGGGGACCCCAGTTTGAGGATCTCGAAGATCTGGTGGAAGCTGTAATGGCCCATGTCGCCCAAGGCCCCCGTGCCGAAATCGTACCACCCCCGAAACACCGCGTGGGTGTAGGCGGGATGGTAGGGCCGGTAGGCTGCCGGGCCCAGCCACAGGTCCCAATCGAGGCCGTCGGGAACCGGCGGCGTTTCGGAGGGCCGCTCGGTCATCCCCTGGGGCCAGAACGGGCGCGTGGACCAGTTGTGGACCTCGCGCACGCGCCCGATCGCCCCGGCGGCGATCCACTCGCAGATCATCGGCGTCGCCGTGTTGCCCGCGGCGCAAAACAGGTGTGTGGCCGCGCCGGTCTTGCGGGCCGTGTCGCGCGCCAGGCGCACCTCGTCGAGCACGTTCGAGATCGGCTTGTGCGTCACCGCGTGCTTGCCCTGGCGCATCGCGCGGATGGCGATCACGCCGTGCAGGTGGTCCGGCGTCATGATGTAGACCGCGTCGACATCCTTCTCTTTGTCCAACAGTTCGCGAAAATCGGAGTAGGCCCGGCATCCCGCCGACTGGCCGCTGGGCTTCTGCCGGCCGTAGTACCGGTTGACCACCTCCAGGCCGACCTCGCGCCCGCACAACCCGCCCCGGGCGCCCTGGGCCCAGTTCGGGTTGTCGAGGAACTTGCGGATCTTGTTGTTCAATTCGTTGCGGCCCCACTCGGGATAGTCGTCGCTCTTGCGGTTGGGATCGCACACGGCGACGATGCGGACCTCGGGCTTTTCGAGGGCCGGCATGAGCTGGCGCAGCCCCTGGGTGCCGCAGCCGATGTAGGCGATGTGGATCTTCTCGCTGGGAGGCACGTGCCGCGGCCCGCCCAGCACCTCGCGCGGCACCAGTGCCGCGACGCTTGCCGACACGGCCGCGGTCCCGAGAAACGCCCGCCGATCAAGTCGATGGAGTTGCGCCATGGATTGGGTCCTCCGAGAGGTCGTGCGCGCCGGGCCCGGCCGCCGAGCGGCCCGGCGCCAAGTCAAGGGCCGCCGAGCGGGCCGCGGAAAGGCCGCACCCGCCC
>JANLFZ010000557.1 GCA_024653385.1 Thermoguttaceae bacterium
CGGAGGTTGTGCTTCTCGAGCAGTTGGCGTTTCTTGGCGCAGTAGTCGGGCTCTTGAAGGGCCTTGGGCACCTCGAAATGATCGCCCCAGCAGGCCAACTCCAGCCCGTCGTAGCCGAACTCCTTGCACTTGGCGGCCAGGGTTTCCAACGTAAGGTCGGCCCACTGGCCGGTGAACATGGTGACCGGTCGCGCCATCGTACGCACTCCTCGGGTTGCGAGATCGGGCATCGGGCGGGTAAACGAATCCCGGCCGGGGCCCAAGCATCATTAGTCCGCCCATTGTGACACATTTCCCACAACCTGCAACTCCCCCCGCGGCCCTCGCTGGCGCGTCGGGTTGGTATGGAGTTCAACCGGGCCCTCGCCGGCGCGTCGGGTAGGCAAGGTGGCTGGGCGGCCCTCGCTGGCGCGTCGGGTCAGTATGGAGTTCACCGGGCCCTCGCTGGCGCGTCGGGTGGGTATGGGGCCGTGGCGTCGTAGGTGCTCCCGCGTATGGTATAATTTGCCGTACCCCGCACGATGGCCTGATACGGCCGGTCAAGCCGGCTGCGATCCCATGTCCGCCCGATCCCTCCTGTTGGTTTGTCTGTGGTTTCCCTCGGCCGCCGCCGGACTCTTGGCGGCCCCCGTCGAGCTGGAGGTCTTCACCGACGAGCGGGTCCCGATTACCGGTCGGCAAGAGTGGCTGCGGCGACTCTCCGAAGTGGGGGTAAGTAATCTGCGCATCCGCGCCAAGCAGGCCGACGACAAGGTGGGAATCGAGGTCCGCGGGACCGGGGCCGATCGCGTCTGCGTGGTCACCGGGATGCTGGACTCGAAAAACGAGTTGGTGCTCCCTGGCGGGCGCTATTCCCTAAACCAAGCCGCGGCAGCCGCACGGTGGTTGCGCACGGCCGGCGAGCGCGGGCAGGACAAGCCCTCGGAGCAAGCGGCCTTCGGGCTTTCAGCCCAGCAGCTCGAACGGGTGAGAAAAGAACTCGCAGCGCCTCTGGAACGTTCGACCCGCGGCAAGGACCGCGCCGAGGTCGCTCGCCAGATCGTTGCCGGATTGGCCCTTCCCGCGCGCATGGACGCCTCGGCCTTGGAGACCATGCAGGGCAACACGGTGGCCGAGGAACTGACCGGGCTGTCGGTCGGGACCGCGCTGGCGGCCGTGCTGCGGCCGGCCGGTCTGTGCTTCGTGCCGCGCGCGGGCGCGTCGGGCCGCGGCGAAATCGCGGTGGTGCATTTGCGCGACGCGCGAGAGGCCTGGCCGGTCGGCTGGCCCCCGGAGAAGCCGGTCCCCGAGGTGATCCCGACGCTCTTCGAGTCGTTCAACGCGAACATCGACAACGTGCCGGTCGACCGCGTGCTCGACGCCCTTGGCCAGCGGCTGAAAGTCCCCATCCTGTGCGACCGCCACGCCATGGCCCGGCACGGCGTGGATGCCGGCAAGGCGACCGTCCGTTCTCCAAAATCCCGCACGACCTACCACAACCTGTTGCGCAAGGTCCTTTCGCAGGCCAGGTTGACCTACGAGGTGCGGGTCGACGAGGCCGGCCAGCCCTTCGTTTGGGTCACCACGATGAAGCCCTGAGGTGCCCAAGCCGGCTGTCCTCAGGCTTCGTCGTCGCCATCGTGCCGGTGCGGCTGGAGCCGGGAGGCCTCGTCGCCGAAGACTCGGGTGAGCTTCTCGCGGAGCGCCAGCCGCGCGCGGAGAAGCCGCACCTTGACGTTGGCCTCGGTGATGCCCAGCGCCTCGGCCGTCTCGGCCGTCGAAAACCCCTCCACGTCGCGCAGCAGGAACACCAGGCGGTACTTCTCGTCCAATTCGTCCAGCGCCTCGGCCAGGAGCCGGGCGGTTTCGTTCCGCTGGGCGATCTCCTCGGGGGTCTCGCGCCACGGGGCAATGAACTCGGGGTGGGGCAAGTCGCCATAGTTATCGGCCGATCCCCCGTCGCCAAGCGGCGCCGTGGCCCGATGCGCGCGCTTGCGGATCAGGGCCAGGGCGTGGTTCGTGGCGATCCTCATCAGCCACGTGTAGAACGACGACTCCTCGCGGAATCCGTCCAAATGCTCGATGACGCTGACGAAGGTCTGCTGAACGACCTCCTCGGCATCCTGCCGGTGGCGGACCATGCGCAGGGCCAACCCGTAAAGTCGCCGTTCGTACTTGGCCACCAGGGCCTCGAAGGCCTCGAAGTCTCCCGCCCGGGTGCGCCGCACGAGCTGGCGGTCGTCGTCAGCCGGATTGCTCATCGAGCCTGTCCCCCCTTGGTGGCGGCTTCGTCTTCGTCTATGGGTCGCGGGCATTCTACCCGCGCTGCGACCCGGTGGGGAGAGGAATGCGTGCCTAGCCGACGTCGCCCCCTTGTCCGCGGGCTCGCCATGGCCCACAATAAGGCGGCTCCGGATGTCCGCCTCCGATTCTCCAGCACGGGACCCTGCCATGCCCGACCGACCGCGCGTGATCCTCTCGGGCTTCGCCGACGAAGCCGCCAACCAGAAGACGGCCGTGCAGCAGTTCGCCGCCTTTGCCGCCTTGGGACTGCAATACTACAGCATCCGATTTGTCGACGTGCTCGGCACGGGCGAGATCAAGAACGTCATGAAGCTCTCGCGGACCGAGATCCACAAGGTCCGGCGGCTTCAGGACGAATACGGGCTGAACGTCTCGTCGATCGGTTCGCCGATCGGCAAAGTGAAACTGCTCGATGTCGACGACGGCACGAAGAACACCTACGTTCCCTTCAAGCGTTACCTGGAGAAGGAAGTCAAGCGGGCCTGCCAGATCGCCCACGCGCTGGAGACCAAACTCATCCGCGGTTTCTCGTTCTATCATCCGCGAGGCACCGATCCCCAGGCTCACCTGCCCCAGGTCGTGGACCAGCTTGGGCAGATCGCCGAGACGTGCCATCGCTCCGATCTGACCTTCGGGTTGGAGGTCGAGGCGAACCTGGTCGGCGGCAACGGCTACCTGTTGGCCGAGATCCACCGCCAGGTGAACCACCCCGCGATGGTGTTGGTGTTCGATGCGGCGAACCTCATTGTGCAGGGCTACTCGTCGGCCGAGGTGTTGGACCAGTTTCGGGCGATGCTGCCGGGCCTGGGCTGGCTGCACATCAAGGACTACCACAACCCACGACCCGTCGAAAAAGGCGCTCCCATCGACGAAGACATATTGCACAACTTTGTTCCCGCCGACCAGGGCGACGCCGCCCACGAGGCCATTTTCCGGGAGTTCCGCGCCGTGCTGCCCGACCTCCGCGCCCGGCTGCACCGCCGCGGCATCCCCGGCGTGTTTCTCGACCTGGAGCCGCACGTCAAAGGGGGCGGCCAATTCGGCGGGTTTAGCGGCCCGGATGGCATGGGGGTGGCCTTGCGGGCTTTGTGCAAAGTGCTCGATTACGTCGGCATCGAGTACCACCTCCGTGATTTCGACGACATCAAGGCCGCCCGCGGATTCTGAGGCGATCGTGCTTCGGCTTGCGGGGACGCCGACCCTTGATCGGACGGCCAGGCCGCGGAGACCGCGATCATGTCCATCCCGATTTCCTTCGGAAACCTGGAAATGCGGTCCGGCACGCCGGCCACCCCCCGTCGCCGCTTTCATATCGCCTTGCTCGGCGACTTCAGCGGCCGCGCGAGTCGGGGGCTCTGCGAGCCGACGACGTTGGCGTCACGGCGACTGGTGAAGATCGACCGCGACTGCCTGGAGGAGCTGTTCGGGCAGTTGGGCGTCGAGCTTCACCTGAGGCTGCCCGGCCATAAGGGCCCGCCGATCTCGATCCGGTTCCGCGATATCGACGATTTCCATCCTGACCGGCTGTACGAGCGGGTCGAGGTGTTTCGGTCGCTCCGCGAACTGCGTCGAAGGCTCAACGACCCGCGCACCTTTGCCGCGG
>JANLFZ010000558.1 GCA_024653385.1 Thermoguttaceae bacterium
TGCCTACCTGCTGACACTTCCCCTGGTCGTGCCGTGGGCATTTCGGCCGCGCCGCCGGCCCCAGCAGGCTCGCGCCAAACTCCGCGCCCAGCACGACCAGGGGAAGTGTCAGCAGGTAGGCAACCCCGGCACACGCCGAGCATGAGTTGGCGGTCCTCTCGAGTCGTCCTGGCACGTTTCGCTTAAGTCTCCTGACCACGGAGTAGTCACGGGTCCTCAATAGAAAGGGTAGCCGGCCACAAACAGGGATGCATAAGCGCCCATGAAGAAGGCGCTTATCGCAAGAAGCGAACACGCCACGGGACGCGGCAGCCTCTGCAGGATTTCGCCTGCGACCAAGTAGGCCGGAAAGACAACCGCCGCAAACCTGCCTTGGCTGTTCATCGCGTTTTCGTACGCCTTGGTCACGTATGGGATCGCGAGCAATCCGGCGGACGCCAGTATCTCACTGCGGCACAACCACCCGCGCCATGCGCCCAGTGCAACCAGCGCTGCCGTGCCAACAAAAAACGCTGGATTCATAAATTGACAGTTGAATAGGGCGCACTGCGGCGGCCAGGACCTCCAAAAGCACGATGGCCGTGCGGAATCATAGGTGGACCATATGGGTTCCCAAGAGAGCAGGGCCAACCACTTGTCGAGCGGTGAGTAGGCCTGGTGCTGTGCCCAGTGCTGCTGCGTCCTGACGAAAGCAAATGGGTCCCCGAATCTGAGGTACTGGAATACGATGAATCCAGCGATTCCCCAACACGCGAGTGGAAGCAGCGCGAGACGGCGGATAACGCTCTGCCCTGACCCTTTGGATCGCTGCCACGCATGGACCACGAACGGAATGAACACGGCGATCCCAACAGGGCGGCACGCTGTGGTAATTCCAACCACCAGTGCAACCAGCGGCAAGCACCATTTCCGCTGCATGGCGCAAAAGGACAAGAGACAGAAAAAGATGAAGCACGACTCCGAGTACGGCATGCGGAAGAAGAACGTCATCGGGGCGAAGCCGAAAGCCAACAATGCGTAGTCGGGAGAGTCCCCGTCGCCATGCCCATGACAGCGCGCCGCGGGCCGCATTGTCCGCGCAACCGCTGAGCATGTCGTGGCCACGCTGCCCTTGGCATCCGGCTGTCGGCGTGCTTCCAAGTACCAAGCCATGAGCACGAAGGAGCCCGCCAAAAGAAGGTTCGACGTAAGCACGAGTGCGCTGAGCGGGGCGATGCCCGTCAACCAAGCGAGTGCGCGGGCCGCCAAAGGGTAGACCGGGAAGAACGCGATGCGCGACCTGGTTGCCGGATCGTAGTCATAGCCCGAGGTCAGAATGCTGCGGTAATGGATGGCGTCATGGCGGGCGAGCGATTCCACGCTGAAGAGTTCTGCGTCGATAGTCGCCAATAAGGACCCGAAACACGCACCGCCGAGCGCAACAGCGCTTGTGGACACATAGAGCAGCAAACCCTTAATTGCCAACGCACGCATCACAAGGAATCTCACGGCGTCAAGGACTCGGTGGGTCGCGTTTGTACGGCGGTTCCTCGAACGCGGCCCGAGTGCGACACGCCCGCCAAAATGCCACGCCTAGCAGAACGGCTAGGCCCACAAGTGTAGCGGCGGCCAAGACCATGCGTAAGGCGGTCCGTTCCGGTGCGTCCAACTCCTCGGGGCCGAACACATCCTCGCCCACGGTCGCCACGGTGACCGTCGTGCCGAGACGCCGGTCGATAACCGTCGTACCATTCGGGAGCCCCATCCCTTGCCATGTGAAAAGCGTGGGCTCGACGCGCTGGTTGACGCTCTCCCAGTCAAAAGACAGTTCTCGTCGTCTGAATCCGCGCGGGTACTTCTGCTCTTGCGTGAGAGTCTTCGGAACCCAGGCATCGTTGATCTTGATCCAGGTTGCGACACCAATTTCACTTGGCTCGCCCCAATGCCCCAAGCCCTTGACGGCTCGCAGTCGCTGTTCGTAACGCACCGGAGAGAAGCCCTGTGCTGCATCCAGCCAGCAATCGCGCTTGGCCGTTTCCTTTTCGTCCACCCAACTGACTCGGTATAACGTCTCACTCTCCTGTACCAGGCCGGATGCGCGGCTCTGCAACTTGGGGAAACCGAATTCCCACATCTTTCCATTCTCCAGGGTTCCCCAATTGACGAGTCCCACCAGTCGAACGTCAAATGGTCGAACGCTGGCCGGTGGGTCCTCTTCGACGCGCCGAAGGGCGGCAAACCGTGCTCCCTCGCTCCATTCAACACTCGCTTTAGCGTTCCTGGCAAACCGCCCTCCGAGCTGGCGGAGCACGAGTGGTGCCTTAGCGATTTTCCCCTCCGGAGGCTTCGCTTCTCGAGGAGGGGCCACCCATCCTGGCTCGATGCGGTCGAACCGCAGAAAGCCGTTTGCGAAATCGAAGGCACAGAAGATACTGATCTCGCCCCTTAGCACCGGCTCCTGGACCGTTTGTTCCAAGTACCCTGTGGCGCGGAAAACCCCCGAAGTGAGTCGCTCGCGGCTGTCCTTCAGTCCCATGAGGACAAAACGAATGCCTGCGTCCGTCGGGGCCGATGAGGTTTCGGCACACGTTACGGGACCGCTGTCAACAAGAGACAACGCGACGAAGATGACGACTGCCAGTAGTGACGCACGCCGGATTCGCATGTTGATACTCCCAGGCCATGGCGCGAACGGCGAGCAAGAAGCCGGAAAAACTCGGGGCCATGCGCCGGTCGCAATTCGCCGGAGCCACTCAGTGGAACTGCGCGCCCTTGTTGAAGCCCGTCAACACGCCCGTTACATGTAGGGACCACACTTTTCCGACGTGTTCTCCAATCCCCACGTCTGACGGAGCTACCAACCTTCACCTTACCAAAGAAGAGTTGCCGTGGAACAGCCTCCACGGGCGACATCACGTTCACATAAACTGGGATACTTGCAGACGTCAGTTCCGTGCCCGAAGGCGAGACGGCGATCCTGCCTTGATGGCTCCCCGGCACAAGCGAGGCCGTGTCGCAGCACGCGACGATTCGCCAAACCTGCCGTAAGGCGGGTTCAGTGGTCTTCGACGCCATCAAGTACGGTTGGGCGGTCAGCCAGTTGTCGGATGCGTTGATTGAAAGGCCGTCCCAATCGCTGTCCCCATAATTGTAAACATGGAGGGTGGTCTCCACCGTACGGCCGCGAGCGAGTGTGCCGAATGCCAACTGATCGGGCGAGAATGTCAAGGACGCGCGCACACGCGCGCGGGTGAGCAAGAGCACCTCGGGCGCGTCAGCTTCCTTGAACCGCACTATCACGGTGTCACTCTTATCCACCGATCGGCTCGGCATCCGATACTGCACGGTCAACTTGACAGTGCTATGTCCGACAACGCGGTCGGAAGAAGGCCGAGCCATAGTACAGTTGCACGTCTTTGCAACCTCACGAATGGTCCATACACGCGACGTCGGGTTGTGTATCCGAAACTCATGCTTGATGATGGCGTTCGGGCGCACCAGACCCATATCGTGTTCGAGAGTCAGAACCCAGCGCTCCTCGCTGTGTTCCTTGGCACGCGGCGACGGCTCTCCCGTCGCCTGGACCGCTGACTCCCCATGCGTGTGGTGGCTCCCGCAACCCCAAGCGTCCACAAGCAACAACAGCACGAGGCACACGGCGAACCCACGTGGTCGCGGCGGGTCTGAAGACAAGCGGCACACAACTAGCCGCGCGACTTTCGCGCAATGACACCGAAGACGGCGCAGAAACATGCGGAGCAGGTTATAGCCCCCCCCGGAAGATCGGCAAAGGCCAGAAACGCCCGCGAAACCAGCGTGCCGGGGCCTCGCCCGGCAAGCGCCACCCTCGCCCTACGCCAGCCATCGGTCGCCTCCCCAGGGTTCGACCCGCTG
>JANLFZ010000054.1:0-10055 GCA_024653385.1 Thermoguttaceae bacterium
CGCGTGCCTTGGTCTTGGGGATTGCTCCGGCCCATGATGGCTTCCTTCCTATCACTTCAGCAGATTGGCGGAGGGCCAGATTTCGAGGACTCGGCTCCACCAGGTCGGCTCCTTGGCGCCGGCGTCCTTGGCCGCCGCGTTGTCGGGGCGCCGCCGCGAGGCGCGCTGCGTGGCGATGGCCTGTTCGACGTGATCCACGATCTGACCGACCGTGGTGATGTCCTTCCAGGCCGTGGGCGTGATGCGGATGGCAAACTCCTTCTCCAACTCGGCCTTGAGCTTCGCGCGGTCGGAGGGCTGGGCCTTCAGGTCCTCGGCCAGCGAAGTCCGCCGAGAGATCTCCCTCGGCTCGACCTTGAACCTCCGCGAAACCACGGCGATGACCCGCGATTCGATGGAGGGGGCGTCGGGTTTGCCGGCCGATCGTTTCGCCTTCGGCGCTGCCTGGGCTGAACCTGGCGCCAGGGCCACGAGCACGACCGCCGCCCGGCGCAAGAAGTTCCGGCGGTCCCCGCGCAGAACCCCACTTCCATGGGTCAAGTCGCCCAGCATCGATCGCGTCCTTGCCTGCCTCTTGCCGCCCGCCGTCCAAGGCCCAGAGTATAGCAGCCGGAGGCTAACTCGATCAATCGAGGTTTTTTTCCTCACCCCCTCTCGCGTCTGCCGGCCGACCCACCAGTGGCCCTCCTGCTCGGCATGGTCGAACGAGTCAACCTCTCCGATGGTCGAGGTCGAACGGCCCGCGCCTCAAGGGGCATCGTCGGCGTCGCGTGCCTCATTCGATCTCGATCCAGCGAACGTCCCAGTACCTGAGCTTCAGGGAGACGTTGCCCAGGGCTTCGGACCGACCATAGTGAATGACCTGGATGTTGTTGACCGGCGCGGCGGGATCGAGTTTCACCACGCGGCCTCTTCTGCCGGGCACGCCGGCCAGGTCCAGTCGCACCTCGACCTCGTCGGGGCCGCTGTCCTCGTAGCGCCACACAAGCAGATGTTTGTAACCGTCTCCGTCGCCCGCGATGGCGCGGATATTCCCCTCTTCGCCCTCGACGGCGTACCGTTCTCCCTTGAACTGCCCCAGGAAACGAAAGGCGTACCAGGCCGGACGCACACGGCCGTGATGGTCGAACAGGGCGCTGTATTGCGGCATCGTGTTCCACCAGTGCGCCATGAAGCGGCGTCCCCCGGGCGACATCCAGTCGAAGTCCGCCGGATCCACGAAGCAATCACGGATGTGGAAATACGCGGCCATGTCGAGTTTGGCCTCGGCATAACGACGCATGGTTTCGAGCACGAAGCACGGCTGAAAACCCGGCGCGAGGTTGGGACGCATCAGGTCCATGTTCCACTCGGAAATGAACAATTTGACGTCTCGTAGCGCGGGAAACCTGGCCAAACGGGCTCGTTGCTTGGCGATGTTGGCCGCATGCGCCGCGGGCGAATCCGAGTAGAGATGCCAGGAAAGGAAGTGGAGCGGCACATTCCGGGCGGCGCAGTGCGCGATCAGACCTTCGACGAGGAAACTGTCGGCCGACGCCACCGCCGGCCCGCCGACGCGCGCCTCCGGGTCGCCCCGAAGCAACCCCGCGACGGTGCGCGTGTAGAACCGGTTATAGTCCTCGGCCGTGCGGAAGTAGTGCGGCGTACCACCCGACTCGCCGATGTCGGGCTCGTTGCAGACTTCCCAGGCAGCGACGCCGAAACCCGCGTCGCGGCAATGCCGGGCCAGAGCTTCGCAAAGACGCTCCCACTCGTCGTAGTTGTTCGGATGAACGAGAAAATGATCGACCCGCGGGTACAGAACCGGGGGTTTCATCGCCAAGACGAGCGTGGGTCGGGCACCCGTGGCGCGGATTGCCCGAAGTTCGCGGTCCAGCTTGGTCCAGTCGTACGTGTCGTGTTTGGGATAGATTCGGTAGTATTCGCTGAGGAACAGGCGGATCGTTGCGGGCCGGAGCTGACGAAGTTCCTTCACGTGGGGTTCGATCATCGGCTCGCTTTGCAACCCACCCTGCCCGAGGGCAAGTGCCGGCATGTTCCAGACGCCCTCGGGTTTGGAGAAATCCACACGGAGTCGGACAGGTTCCGCCGCGGCCAGGCCGAGGGTGAAGCCAAGAAGGGGGACGAGCGAGGCAATCGATTTCATGGGTCGAGACCGGGCCGGAATGACTGGAAACCCGCTTTCCCTGCGCTGCCCTGAGTTTACGAGAAGGAACCAGAAGGAACCAGTACGTCCATGGGTTCAGGCAACTCGGTCGCAGGGCCTCGCTGGGAGGTCACCTCGCGGGCGTCAGCAGGCAGAAGACGTTGTAGGTGTTGGAGAAGAACTCTGCGCGAAAGTTCCTCGACTCGTTCGCCTGACGATCCGCTACGGCGATTTCGCATACGTAGCTGCTGGCGATGTTCCGCCCCGGCTGGGTCACCGCCGCGACGGCGTCGGGAGGGGCCCTGCCCGTGACCTTCTCAAAGTAGATGGTCTTGAACGGCGCGGATGCGACGCAATACCGCACCTCCCAGTTCGCCACGGCGTCCACATCGATGCTTTGGCGATGGTCCTCCTGCTTGAAGGAAACGAACATGCAGGGCCGGAAGTTCTTTTCGACCAGCCGTCTCGCAGTGGCTTCGAACGAGGCACGGTACCGCATGGCAAGTTCCTTCACCGTTGCGGCGCTGATGGGTCGCGAGTTCGCCTCGGCGCAGAAACGGTCGCCGAGGAACAGCAGGTCGGCAGCGAACTCGTTCGCTTCCTTCTCCATCACCAGCCGCGTCGCGTAGGTCAAGCCGATATCATCGCACAGGTACAGGGCGTGCTCGTGGTGGGGAAGGACGTAATGGCCGATCTCGTGGAGCACGCTGAAGCGGGCGCGGTTCTCGTCGAGGGACTTATCGGTCGCAATCACGCGGTCGCCGAACGACAACAAGGCGCGCGGCGCAGCGCCCATCAGGGATCGCTTGGCCTCGTCCGGTAGTTCGGTCGCAAAGCTGAAACTCATGTGCTCTAGCTTGAGGAACTCGAGTAAGTCACGGGGATTCACGCAGTCGCGCTCGCACTGACCGGCAACGCGAAGTAGGTGCCGCACAAGTTCCCGCGGCTCGAGTTCCAGGTAGCTTGCACGGAACGTCGTCACGGCGATGTACCCTTTGGCTTGCGCAAGGCGCGAAGGCGTTCGCGCACGGCTTCCCAAGTTTCGGTACTCATGTCTGCCCCGTGGGCAGCCATCGCGAGCCGGTTTCCCCCTTTAAGGTGCTCCAATTCCGCGAAGTACCGGGCGATGAGGGCGTCACGGCCGGGCTGGCGTTCCGCGTCCACCAGCGCAAACATCTCCGCATGCCGGTCGACTAGCCGTATGAGCGTGTCGCTGGCCTTGGTCTGAAGCGAATGGCCGTTTTCCCAGCGCGTGTAGGTCTTTTCCCCCACGCCCAATAGGTGGCTCATATCGACGGCCGACAGGCCGGTCTTCTCGCGCACTCGCCGGATCTCCTCCGGAGTGAGCAGCCCCAGGCGGTGGTAGCGTTCCCGATCGATCGCCAGGTCGAGTTCATGGGGCAAGACGTCTTCGCCGCACGATTCGCAGTGCTGCCAGGACGCATCGCGAATGACGATGGTTCCGCCGGGAATGTTCGGCGGTGGGTCCACGCGGTACTGCCCGCGCATTTCCACGAAGGTTTTCTGACCGCAGAGCGGGCAGTTCTTTGCAGCCATGGTCTGTCGCTCCTGATCGCGGCGGTCGCGATTCCTCAATGATCGGGGTGGACCGAGATGAGCAAGACGTACTCCCCGGGTTGGCCCAACTCACACAGCGTGAGCTTCAGATAGAAGAGCGTGTTGTTGATACGGGGTTTCATTTCAAACGCGGCTTGGCCCGCGTGCTGGCCGCGCAAGGTCACCTTTTTCACCCGATGGCCGCTCTCGATCCACGCGACGATCTCGTCACAGACATCTCTCTTGGTCAGGTGGTGGGCCAGCAGGTCGTACTCGACGGTCTTGGTGACCCGCACCTTCATCGGGTCGCAAGCCAGCCGACGGATTTCTGCACATTCGCTGGCATCCGCCAAGTTGTCAGCCATGACCACATCTCTGCCGCCCGTTTCGCTCCTGCGACCCGCCAAGATAGTACCTTATGATACCATATTCGTCTTTACTAGGCAACTGACTTGGTCAATTCGGTACGGAACAGCACTTGATTTGGGCGAGGTGCCTTGCGCAACCACTTGGCGAGCGGAATCTTGCGGCGCAAGGGCCACTTTTTCCACAGGAACCCTGTCCGCGGTACCACCGCCTTGATCGCCGCTGGTCCTCGGCGGCACCAGCCAAGCCGTGGCCACCTCGCCTCATGGGGCGACGAGTAAGGCCGCGCGACGCACCGGGGCCAACGCCTCGGTAGCGACGGGTTCCAACGGCTCGCCATTTTCCACTGGACCTCGGGCCGGGCGGAAGGGTATATCGTGGGGATGACCGCTTCGGTGTGGGCACTCCATTCGGAAAGCTGGTAAACGATCATGAGTACGGACATCACCCCTCAGGAGGAGGCGTCCCCGACGATTATCAGGTCACGGCTCGGCTCACTCATGGGGGTTCGAATCCTCGGTTTGGGCAGCGCCGTGCCAGATCAGGTGATTCATAACGAGGATCTGGCCGCGCGAGGATTCGATGCCGAGTGGATTCTCAAGCGAAGCGGCATCCAGGAGCGGCGGCACGCCCCCCCCGAGATAGCCACAAGCGACTTAGCCGTCGCGGCTGCTCGCCGCTGTCTCGACGCGACGTTCGTCGAGCCGGAGGAGATCGACCTGGTGCTCGTCGGGACGTACACACCCGACATGCCCTTGCCGTCGACCGCCTGCCTGGTCCAGGACCGACTGGGCCTGCGCGCCCCGGCCATGGACTTGCACGCGGCCTGTACGAGTTTCGTGTACGCACTGATCACGGGCATGCAATTCGTGGCGACCGGGTGCAGCCGCCGGGCGTTGGTGATCGGTGCCGATTGCAACTCGCGGGTGGTCAACCCCAACGATGTGCGCACGTTCCCGCTTTTTGGCGACGCGGCCGGGGCCGTCGTTCTCGCTCCAGGGACCCCGCAGCAGGGGTTGTTGGCCTATGCCGTCGGCGCGGACGGCTCGGGCGCGGACCTGCTCTGCCAGCGCATGGGCGGCACGCGATTGCCGTTTGCGACCAATGGGTCGGGCCAGGGCCTTCACTATCTGCACATGGAGGGCCGGGCGGTCTTCAAGTGGGCCGTTCGAGTGCTCGAAGAGACCGTGTCCGAAGTCCTCCAGTACGCAGACCTTCCCCTGGACGAGGTGGATTTGGTCATCTTCCATCAGGCCAACCTGCGCATCATCGACGCGGCGGCAGCCGAGATCGGGCTCGACCCGGCCAAAGTGTACAACAACCTCCAGCGCTACGGAAACACGGCCGCGGCCAGCATTCCCCTGGCCCTCGACGAGGCCTTCCGCGAGGGCCGCATCGAACCCGGCAGCCGCGTGCTGGTCAGTGGCTTCGGCGCCGGCCTGACCTGGGCCACGGCGCTCGTCCAATGGTAAGACCTCCCATCCAATAGCAGACCGATTGGTACGCGCATGGAGACGACCGAGACCGTTCCTCTTCGCAGTCAGATCCCTCCGGCCGACTGCTGGGACCTGGCGAGCCTCTTTTCGAGCGACGAGGCCTGGGAGCAGGCGTTCGTCGCGTGGGAGCAGCAAATCGGAGGTTACGCCGCGTTTCGGGGCCGGCTGGGCGAGTCGGCCCAGGTCCTGGCCGATGCGTTGGCCTTCGATACCGAACTCGACCGGGCCGGGGAGCGTCTGGGTACGTACGCCTTCTTGAAGGCGGCCGAGGATACGACCAACAGCGTCTACCAGCGCATGCAGGGCCGCCACCTCAACGCGGCCAGCCGGGCCTCGCAGGCAGCCAGCTACCTGCGCCCGGAGATCCTCGCCCTGTCCGAGGCCACGGTGGCAAGCTACCTGGCCGACGCGCGTCTGGCACCGTACCGCCTGCTTCTCGAGCGGCTGTTGCGCGAGAAACCGCACACGCTTTCGGAGAGGGAAGAACGCCTCTTGGCCATGCAGACCGAGATGGCCCAAACCGCCAACCAGGTATTCGGTCAGCTCAACGACGCGGACCTCAAGTTCGGCGTCGTGACCGACGACCAGGGGCGGCAGGTCGAGCTGAGCCACGCGACGTTCCAGACCTTGCTCCACTCGCCCAGCCGCGACGTGCGGCGCGGCGCGTTCCACCAGTATTACCGGCAGTACGACGCGCATCGGCACACGCTGGCCGCCACGCTGGCCGGCGCCATCCAACGCGATGTCTATTACGCGCGGGCAAGGGAGTTCGGCAGTTCGCTCGAGGCGGCGCTGTTCCCCGACAATGTGCCGGTGGCGGTCTACGAGAACCTGATCGCGGCGGTCCGCCGGCACCTGCCCGCTCTGCACCGCTACTACGAGGTGCGGCGGCGGAAGATGGGATTGCCCGACCTCCATCACTACGACACCTACGTGCCGATCCTGGCCGATCTCGAGTCGCACCGCACGTGGGACGAGGCGGTGGAGCTGGTGGTCGAGGCGCTAGCCCCTTTGGGTAGCGACTATTGCGGGGTGCTCGAGCGCGGCCTGCGGGGCCGGTGGTGCGACCGCTACGAGAACCGAGGCAAGCACAGCGGGGCGTTCAGCGCCGGTTCGTTCGACGGCGACCCGTACATCCTCATGAACTACCAGCCCAAGGTGCTCGACCAGGTGTTCACGCTGGCCCACGAGGCGGGCCACTCGATGCACAGCTACTACTCGGCCCGCAGCCAGCCCTACCAGTACTACAACTACACGATCTTCGTCGCCGAGGTGGCCAGCACCTTCAACGAGGAGCTGCTCAGCCGCCACTTGATGAACCAGGCCCCCGACGACCGCCACCGCGCGTATCTGGTCAATCGGCAGATCGACGCGATGCGGGCGACGATCTTCCGCCAGACGATGTTCGCCGAGTTCGAGAAACTCACCCACGAATTGGCCGAGGCGAACGAACCGCTGACGATCGACCGTTTCCAAGAGGTCTATCGCGGCCTGCTGACGACGTACTTCGGCCCCGAGTTCACCCTCGACGACGAGCTGTCGCTCGAATGCTTGCGCATTCCGCATTTCTACCGGGCGTTCTACGTCTACAAGTACGCCACGGGCATGTCGGCCGCGATCGCCCTGGCCGACCGGGTTCTTCACGGCGGCGAAAGGGAACTCGGCGAGTACCTCGGCTTTCTCCGCGGCGGCTCGTCCAAGTGGCCGTTGGACCTGCTCCGCGACGCGGGCGTCGATATGGGTCAGCCCGGGCCGATCGACACCGCGCTCGACTACTTCGCCCGGCTGGTCGACGAGCTGGACGCCCTCTTGTAGGGCGAGTGAAACACTCCACCCGAAGGACGGGGTCTCCGGATGGGCGTCCTTGCGTACCATGCCGCCGATTCGAGCGCTCCGTCACCGCCGATGTACTGCGACTCAGCAGCCGGGAAGTGAATGGCACGGCCGGATTCACAGATCCGGCTATCCAAGACGCCCCAGAAGGGCCGTCCTACGGCCGCCCACCCCGCTGGTGCGAAATCACCGGTGTTCGGGCGGGCACGGTCTTGTCTCCCGACACGGAGACGCGCCGACGCCCTCACGTGCGACCCGGGACCCACGTTTTCCCGCCAGGGTGCTGGGTAAACGCCAGGGCGAGGAACACAATGACGGCCAGCACAAACGCGCCGACCTTGGGGGAACAGATCGTCTCGACGAGTTTTCCCATCGGATATCCCACCAGCGGAGGAAAAAGGGGGCCAATGCAAGTATACGTCAAGCACCGCCCGGTGGGTGAACGCCCAGGCCGGGGTTGAAGCGTCTCGCACCTCCACGGCTCCCGCGCGTGGGGAGTTGGGCAACTGCCCTGGTCGGATGAGGCCCGTGCGCGATAAAATGGGGAAAATGCTCCCAGGAGCCTCCCTCGCCAGGACGTGCAGGGATCGAACCCGATGGATAGCTGGAGCCTCGTGCTTTTGGGTATCGCCGGATATGTGGCCACTACGGCTCTGATTCGGCTCATGATCCGGCGACGAAACCAACTGGCCGACGAATTGCTGGCCGAAGCAGAACGCGAGCGTCGGCGCAAGAAGCAAAAGAACCAAGAAATGCGGCAAGGCCCCGCCGCTCGATGACCGCGTCGCGCATGGCAAAGCACCTCTATATCCAGACCGTTGGCTGCCAGATGAACGTGCTCGACAGCGAGCTGGTCGCCGAGAGCCTTCTGCGCGCGGGTTACGTGCTTGTGGACAGTCCCCGCGCGGCGGATGCCATCCTCTTCAATACGTGCAGCGTGCGTCAGCACGCCGAAGACAAGGTCTATAGCGCCCTAGGGCGATTGAAGCACCTCAAGGAGTGCCGGCCGGGCACGATCATCGGCGTGCTGGGGTGCATGGCCCAGAAGGACCGTCACGAGATCTTGCGGCGGGCCCCGCATGTCGATCTGGTCGTGGGGCCCGGTCAGCTCGGGCAGCTTCCGCAGTTGCTCGAGCGCGTGGCGGCCGGCCAGGGACCGCAGATCGAGGTCAGCCTCGACCGCGGCGCGGCCGACCGGCGTCGCGTCCAGGCGAGTTTCGCCCCGTTCGATCCGCAGCGCGCCGCGGGCGTCCGGCCGCACCGCCACCAGGCCATGGTCCGGATCATGGCCGGCTGCGACAAGTGCTGCGCGTTCTGCATCGTGCCGCGCGTGCGCGGCCCGGAACAATGCCGTCCCGTCCAGGAGATCGAGGCCGAGGTGCGGCAACTGGCCGACCAGGGTTGCCTCGAAGTGACGCTCTTGGGGCAGACGGTCAACAACTACAAGGCGACGTTCGAGGGACGCACGGTGCGGCTGTCGGACCTTCTGGAGCGTCTCCATGCGATCGAGGGAATCCGCCGGCTGCGCTTCGTGACGAACTACCCCCGGCACATGACGTCCGATCTGCTCCAGGCGGTTCGCGACCTCGAGAAGGTCTGCCCGTACCTCCACGTCCCGGCCCAAAGCGGCTCGAACGCCGTGCTCCGGCGGATGAAGCGCGGGTACACGGTCGAGCAGTACCGCGAGATGCTGGCGGAGATCCGCCAGACCGTGCCCCACGCGGCAGTGACCAGCGACTTCATCGTGGGCTTTTGCGGCGAGACGGAAGAAGACTTCCAGCAGACGGTCGATCTGGTGCGCCAGTCGCGGTTCAAGAACAGTTTCATCTTCAAGTACAGCGCGCGGCCGGGCACGCGAAGCGCCTCGCTACTGGCCGACGACGTGCCCGAGGCCGTCAAGCGGCGCCGCAACAACGAGCTTCTGGCGATCCAGAACGCCATCAGCGAGGAAGACAACCGGCAGTTCCTGGGTCGCACGGTGGAGATCCTGGTGGAAGGCCCGAGCAAGACCGGCCGCAAGCGGAATACCGGCGAGGGCGTCGTCCAGCTTTCCGGACGGACGGTCTGCGACCGGATCGTGGTCTTCGACGGGCCGGCGGAACTCGCCGGACGACTCTTGACGGTCGAGATCGTGAAGGCCGATGCAGTGACGCTCTTCGGCGAGCTTCCGAAGGGCTAGACCGCAGGCGCCATCCTTTGTCATTCGTCCTTTGTCCTTCGTTCCTTGCCAGCCGCCCGCCCGTGGACCTCCCAACGCTTCGCCAGTACCTGGACGATTCGAGTGCCGCGGCCGGCTGGCTCCGGTCGCTGGGGATCGTGGACGTGCGGCGGGCCCACGCCAACCTCGTCCATCTGGCGACCAGCGGAATGACCCTCGACCTGGTGGCGGTGATCTGCGACCAGCTTTCATCGGCGATGGCCGGGTGTCCGGACCCGGACATGGCCCTGAACAATCTCGACCGGTTCGTGGCCGCCGCGCGGAGCCCACTGGCCATCGGCACGCTGTTCGAGCGCGATCCGACGGCGCTTTCGCCTTTGCTTCAGATTTTCTCGACCAGCCAGCACTTCAGCGATCTCCTGGTGGCCGATCCCGAGAGCTACGACCTCCTGCGCCTGACGGAGGGCCTTGCGCGAGACGGGCTGGCCCTCCGTCAGGC
>JANLFZ010000054.1:10065-19658 GCA_024653385.1 Thermoguttaceae bacterium
GACGGAGGGCCAGCCCGTCTCGCGCAAGGCCCTCGTCGACGAGATCGTGGCGGAGGTGGCCGCGCTGGACCACGAACCGGCGGTGGCGCGGGCGTTGCGGCGATTCAAGCACCGCGAGATGCTGCGCATCGCCTATGGCGACCTCATCCGCGAGCAAAGCCTCCAGACCGTCACCGCCCAGATCTCGTACCTGGCCGACGCCATTCTCGAGGCGGCCCTTCAGGCCCAGCGGCACAAACTCGAAAAGCAGCGGGGCGTGCCCCGGGGGCCCGACGGGCAGCCCGCGAGATTCGTCATCCTGGCGATGGGCAAGCTCGGCGGCGTCGAACTGAATTACTCCAGCGACATCGACTTGATCTTCCTCTACGACGTCGAGGGGAAGACCGACGGCCCGCGCGCCACCTCCAACGCCGAGTTCTTCGACCGATTGAGCAGGGACATCGTGGGTTTGCTCACGGAGCGGACCGAGTTGGGGGCAGCCTATCGGGTGGACCTGCGCCTTCGGCCGGAAGGCCAGCGCGGCCCGATCGCCCTGAGCATGCCGGCCGCCTTGCGCTACTACGATCTGCGAGGCCGGACGTGGGAGCGCCAGGCCTACATCAAGGCCCGGCCCGCCGCGGGCGACCACGCCCTGGGAACCGAGTTTCTCGAGAAGTTGCGGCCTTGGGTCTACCGCCGCTATCTCAGCAGCGCCGACATCAGCGGCATCAAGGCCCTCAAGCGCCGCCTCGAGGAACAGACGCGGGGCGAGGGCGGCGACACCCGCGATGTGAAGACCGGCCACGGCGGCATTCGCGACATCGAGTTCGTCATCCAGTTTCTCCAGCTCCTCAACGGCGGCGACCTGCCCGCCTTGCGCACCGGCTCCACACTCGAAGCGATCGTCGAACTGGAGAACTGCGGGTGCCTGACGAACCTCGAACGCACGATCCTCGAACAGAACTACGGCTTCCTGCGCAAGGTCGAGCACCGGCTTCAGATCCTCTTCGACCTTCAGACCCACTTGCTGCCCGGCGATCCGACCGAGTTGCAAAAGCTGGCTCGGCGCATGGGGTACGCCGACACGCCGGACCGCACCGCGCGCGAGGCGTTCGAGGCCGACTACCGCAATACCACGGACCTGAACCGCCGGATTCTCGACCACCTGCTCAACGACGCCTTCAGCGACGACGAAGAGACCCGCGCCGAGGCCGACCTGGTCCTCGATCCCGACCCGCCCGAGGAGAAGATCGCCCAGGTGCTCGGCAAGTACGGTTTCCGCGATGTGAAACAGGCGTACCGCCACCTCATGTCGCTGGCGGAGGAGAAGATCCGGTTTCTCTCGACCCGGCGCTGCCGGCACTTCTTGGCGTCGATCGCCCCCGAGTTGCTCCGGGCGATTGCCGCCACGCCCGATCCCGATTCCACCTTGGTGAACCTCGATCAGGTGAGCGATTCCTTGGGGGGCAAGGGGGTGCTGTGGGAACTATTCAGTTTCAATCCGCCCTCGCTGCGCCTGTATGTCGAGGTGTGCGCCTATAGCGCGTATTTGTCGGGCATTCTCACGAGCAACCCGGGGATGATCGACGGCCTGATGGACAGCCTGGTGCTCGACAAGCTCCCCGCGCGCGAGCCGCTCCAGCGCCGGCTCGACGAGCTGTGCCGCTCGGCAGAGGACCTGGATCCGATCTTGCACAGCTTCAAGAACGACCAGCAACTTTGCGTGGGGGTGCGCGACATTCTGGGCAAGGAGGACATCCTGGCGGTGACGGGGGCCCTGTCGGACATTGCCGAATGCTGCCTCGAGCAAATCGCCGGCCGCGAGTTCGAGAAGCTCGTGGTGAAGTTCGGCAGGCCCACGATCGCCGAGGGCCCTCGCCGCGGCCACCCGTGCGAACTGGTCATCCTGGCCATGGGAAAGCTCGGCGGCCGCGAGATGAACTACCACAGCGATCTGGACCTGGTGTTTCTTTACGAAGCCGAGGGACAGACCGCGCCGGTCCATCCTTCGATGCGGTGCCAGACCACGACGAACCAGCACTTCTTCAGCGAACTGGCGCAGCGCATCATCCGCCACGCGAGCCGGTTGAGTTCGTACGGCCGGCTGTACGAAGTCGACGCCCGGCTCCGACCCACCGGCAAGAGCGGCGTCTTGGCAACCTCGTTGGACGAGTTCCGCCGCTACTTCTGCGACGGGGCGGCGCAGCTTTGGGAACGGCAGGCGCTGTGCAAGGCGCGGGTGGTCTTCGGGTCGCCCCAGGCGGCCAAAACCACGATGGCATGCGTGGCGCAGGCGGCCTTCGAGCGCCCTTGGAGCCGCGCCGACGCCGACGAGATCCGCCGGATGCGCCACCGCATGGAACAAACCGCGCTGGGCGCGGACCTCAAGCGTGGGCCGGGGGGAATCGTCGATATCGAGTTTCTGGTCCAGATGCTCCAGCTCAAGCACGGCCGGCGCAACGCGCGCATTCGGACCCCCAACACGCTGGCGGCTCTGGGATCGCTTGCCCAAACCGGCCTCTTGCCCCGCGACGATGCCGAGTTCTTCGCCGCAAGCTACCGATTTTTGCGGACGATCGAGGGGCGGTTGCGCCTGATCAACTCGACCGCCCGCGATAAACTGCCCGACAACCCCACCGAACTGGCCAAGCTGGCCCACCTGGTCCGCCATCCCAGCGGAGAGGCTTTGCTTGCCGATTTCGAGCGGACCACCCGCCAGACGCGAAAGCGGTTCGACCGGCTTTTCGACGCCGAAAGCCCGTAGCGGGGCCTCCCGATGGACTCTGTTCTCCAATCGCCGCGCGCGATACATTTCGTTGGGACAGGCCGTCTGCGCCGAGCGGCTTGCGGAGAATGGGTTCACCGCGTACGGGCCCCGGCAGGCACGTTGGGCAGGCGCCGTTTCCGTGGGGAATCTCCGTGGAACGCGGGGAGCGTCGCGCGATGGACTTAGGTCGGGTGGCCGGGATCGACTACGGTACGGTCCGGATCGGAATCGCCATCAGCGATCCCGAGCGGCGTCTTGCCAGCCCCTACGAGAACTACGTGCGCCGGGGCCCCAAACAAGATGCCGAGCACTTCCGCCGGCTGGCGCAGGAGGAACAGGTGAAGCTGTTCGTCGTGGGGCTACCCATCCATCTCGACGGGCGCGAGAGCCCGAAATCGCGCGAGGCACGCGAGTTCGGCGCTTGGCTTGTCCGGGCCACGAGCGTACCGGTCGAGTTCTTCGACGAGCGTTTTACGAGTGTCGAGGCCGAGACGGTCTTGTTGGAGGCGGGCCTGAGCCGCAATCGGCGAAAGAAGCGTCGCGACATGCTGGCCGCACAAATCATGCTCAGCGCGTTCCTCGAATCGCACGCCCGACGCGATCTTCCCCCGGGCGCTATCGACGATCCCCCACGATGAGCGGCCCAAGCGTCTCGATCGTTCAGCCGCGATCGGCGGCTCTCTTCCCAACGACAACGACGCGGACGTGATCCATGCCCGACATCAAGCTGGTCGTGGGTTGTGGGTATCTGGGCCATCGGGTCGCCCGGCGTTGGCTCGAGGCAGGCCACACGGTCTACGCGACCACCCGTTCCGAGAGCCGGACCGCGCAGTTTCGGGCCGAAGGTCTTCGGCCCTTGGTGCTCGATGTGACCCAACCCGCCACGCTCGCGCCGCTCCCCGCGGCGCACACGGTGCTCTACGCGGTGGGATTCGATCGGCAAGGGGAAGCCACACGCTGGCAGGTCCAGGTGGAAGGGCTGCGAGCGGTTCTCGATGCCTTGCCGAAGTCCACCGGGCGGATCGTCTACCTCAGCTCGACCGCGGTGTATGGCCGGGCCGACGGCGCGTGGGTCGACGAGGACTCGCCTTGCCGGCCCGACCGCCAATCCGGCCGAATCGTCTTGGCTGCCGAAGAGGTGCTTCGGCGGCATGCGCTGTCGGACCGAACCGTCATCCTGCGTTTGGCGGGGCTCTACGGCCCGGGGCGGCTCCCCAAGATGGCCGACGTCTTGGCCGGCAAGCCGCTGGTGGTACCGGCCAGCGCCTACGTGAACTTGATCTACGTGGACGACGCGGTTTCCGCGGTGTTGGCGGCCGAGAGCCGCGCGACCGCGCCGCGCACGTATAATGTGGCCGACGGTCATCCCGTTGCCCGGCGCGAGTTCTACCGCGCCTTGGCAACGCGTTTGGGACGCCCGGCCGTCGAGTTCGCCGAGCCGACCGCCGAGCAGGCCGCGGAGGTTCGCGGCGGCGACAAGCGGGTGAGCAACCGGCGCATGCGGGAGGAATTGGGGATTGCCTTGATCTGTCCCACCTATCGGGAAGGGCTGGACCGCGTGGCCATCCAGCCGCTACGATGAGGATCGGCCGCGATTCGTCCACCGCGGCAGGGGGAAAGGCCTTGGACCGGCGCGTCGTGGCCGGTAGGAGGGCGGGATGGTGATCCAGACCGAGGGTCTGATACGCTGCCTGGAAGAGAATATCGGCCAGGTGGTTCTCGGCAAGAGCGAAGTGGTCCGGTTGTGCGTCGTGGCGCTGTTGGCCGGCGAGCACGTCCTCTTGGAGGACGTGCCGGGGGTGGGTAAGACACTGATCGGGAAGGCGCTGGCGCGAAGTGTCTCGGGTGAATTCCGCCGCATCCAATTCACGCCCGACCTCCTGCCCGCCGACATCACCGGCAGCAGCATCTTCGACGCGAAGCGGCAGGACTTCGTGTTCACGCGGGGCCCGATCTTCGCCAACGTGGTGCTGGCCGACGAGATCAACCGCACCACGCCGCGCACCCAGAGCGCGCTGTTGGAGGCGATGAGCGAGGGCCAGGTCTCGGCCGATGGGCAGACCTACCCGCTGCCGAGGCCGTTCATGGTGATCGCCACCCAGAACCCCCTGGAATTCGAGGGAACCTACCCGCTGCCCGAGAGCCAGTTGGACCGCTTTCTCTTGCGGGTCTCGGTCGGCTACCCGGCTCGGGAGCACGAGCGGGAGGTGCTGACCACGCACCGGTCCGGCGAGCCGGTGGACCGCCTCCAACCGGTGCTCTCCAGCGAGCAGGTCGTCGCGTTGCAGCAGGCGGTGCGCGAGGTTGCCGTGGACGAGTCGATCAACGATTACCTGCTCGATGTGGTGCAGGCCACGCGCCAAAGCGAGGAGATCCACGTGGGCGTCAGCACGCGGGGGGCTTTGGCCTTGTACCGAGCCGCCCAGGCCCAGGCGATCGTCGAGGGGCGGAACTACGTGGTGCCCGACGACGTGAAACGACTGGCCGTCCCGGTGCTGGCCCACCGCGTGATTACCAAAGGCCATCTGTACGGCGGCCAGCGCGCGGCCGTCGAGTCGCTATTGGCCCGCCTGGTCGAGGAGGTTCCGACGCCGGGGTAGCGAGGCCCCGTCGCGTCGGCTTGAGCCATGTCCGATTCGCTTCTCCGCTCGAAGACGCCCGTCGCGGCAAAGTCCCCTGGGGCCTTCCTGCGCCGGGTCGGCCTGGGCATGCGGCGCGGGGTGCGCCGATGGACGCCCGGCCGACGTCGCCGTGCGAGGGACGGCACGGCCCTTTGCCGCGAGGGATTCTACTACCTCATGGTGCTGGCGTTCGTATTCACGGCCGCGATCATGGCCGACATGAACCTGCTGATGGTGCTGGCCGGGATGCTGGCCGGGCCGCTGTGGTTCAGCCGGCGCCTGGTCCGCGCGACGCTTGCCGGCTTGGACGTGCGGCGCCGGCTTCCGCCGGGCGTCTGCGCCGGCGACACGCTCGTCGTCGTGGTCGAGATCGAGAACACCCGCCGCCGCCTCGGCAGTTGGGCCGTGGTCGCCGAAGAGGAAATCGCCCGCGACGCCGCGGAATCGGCCGCCATCGCCGCGTTCCGGCTGTTCTTCTCCTACGTGCCGGCAGGCCGAACACGGTCGCGCGTGTATCGGGGCCGGCTGGTGCAGCGGGGCCGCTACCGGTTCGGGCCGATGCGCATTTCCACGCGATTCCCGTTCGGGTTCTTCCGTCACGCGCTGACCGTGGATCACTCCGACGTGCTGACCGTCTATCCGCGCCTCGGCCGCTTGACCCACAAGTGGTTGCGCCGCCACCACGTGTCGTTCGAGGGCGCGGATCGCCGGGAGCGGAAACACGGGGGCGTCTCGGGCGACTTCTACGGCGTCCGGCCGTGGCGCGACGGCGACAGCCGCCGCATGATCCATTGGCGCAGCTCGGCGCGGCACGGCGCCCTGGTCGTGCGCCAATGCGAGCAGCAGCGCAACCGCGACCTGGCCGTCGTCGTCGACCTGTGGCAGCCGGAGCGGCCGCAGCCGGAGCACTTGGAGCATGTCGAGCTGGCCGTCAGTTTCGCCGCCACGGTCGTCGCCGAGGCGTGCCGCCGCGGCGGCAGCGATCTGATGGTCGGCACCACGGCCAGGCCCGACGAGTGCCTCCGCGGTCCGGCATCCGCCGCATTGCTCCGCGACGTCATGGAGGGACTGGCGCTGGCCGAGGCCGATAGCGAGGACCGTCTCGCCCGGCTCTTGGATACCGTGCTGGCCAGGGTCGACCGCGGCACCGAAGTCGTGCTCATCAGCACCCGGCCCACCGATCTGGCCGATGCCCGGCGATTCGCCGGCCTGTGGCGCGATCCCGGGCGCAGGGCCCTCTTGCCGCAGATCCGCACGATCAACACGGCGGCCGACGAGTTGCAGGAGTACTTCGAAGCCCAGTGACCCAGGACCGTGGATCCGCCCCGTGTACGTCGAACGCCTCCTCCAAGTCAACATGGCCGCCCTGGCTGCCCTGGCTACCTTGCTGGTGGGCATGGGGCTTCGAAGCCTCGTGATCCCGGCGGCCATGATGCTGGCAGCCGCGCTGTCGGTCTGGCTGACCGATGTCTCGGGCCGGCTCGTGCTGGGCGCGGGTTGGGCGAACCTCGCCCGGGTCGGAGCCCTGGTCTACTGCGTGGCCACGCTTCGCTGGGAACGGCACGCCCTGGTCATGGACGTCGCGCGGCTCTTGGTGTTCCTCCAGGTGGTCGTCCTTTTCCAGAAAAAGGACACGCGCACGTACTGGCATCTGGCCGAGTTGGGCCTCTTGCAAGTCGTCGTGGCCGGGCTCTTGACCCAGGGAATGATGTTCGGCTTGCTCCTGGTGGTTTATCTCGTGGTGGGTCTTTCGGCCCTGGCGCTTCTGTTCTTGTGGCAGGAACGGAACCGATGCCAGCCGGCGGCGGTACCTCAACGGCCGGCCGCGGCGGGCTCGCGCTGGCCCTTGGCCGGACAGGTTTCGGCGTTCTCCGGAGGAGCGCCCGGCCGGCTGGCGGTCGAGGGCGAACTGTTCACCCGGTTGCTCAGGCTGGCCGCCGCGTCCTTGGTCTTGAGCATCTTGGCTTTCTTCGCCGTGCCACGCTTGGGCCACGGGGCGTGGAGAGCCAACGGACAGAGCATCCGCGCCACCGTGGGTTTTAACGACCGGGTACGACTCGGCGAACTCGGCCGGGTCATCCAGAACCCGCAAGAGGTGCTTCGGATCGCGTTTCACGACGAAGCGACCGGCGGAGTATACCCGGTCGAGAGCGAGGTCTACCTCCGCGGAGCCTTGCTGACGTGGTACGACGAAGGGGAATGGACTTGCCCGCCCCGCAACCAAGCCCTCACCCGCTCGGCGGAAAAGCCGGCCTCCGCCCTGCCCGCCCGGTCCCGCGAACTCGTCCGGCAACGCATTCAGCTCGAGGCGCTCGACCGTCCCGAGCTGTTCTGCGTGTGGCCGTTCCGGGTGCCCGAAGAACAGCGTCGCCGGGTGGTCTTCGAGCACACCACGCAGCGCTTGATGCGGTCGGAGGGGATAGCGGGCACGCGCTTCGAGTACGAGCTGCTCACGACCGCCTTCCGACGGGGCGAGCAAACGCCGCTGACGCCGGTTTTCGAGGTCGCCGGCGACCTTGGTAGCGAAAGCGGCCCCACGGTGTGGGGCTCCACGCTTTGGCTCGAAGAACTCCTGCGCAAGCCCACCATCACCAACAAAGACCGCCAAGCAGAGCCCAAGCTCTATTGGGTCAACAAGCTGGCCGGGCAATGGGCCGCCCAGGCCGACGTCGACCCCGGCGATGCATACCATCTGGCCACGCTCTTCGAGCGCCGGCTGCGCGACTCGGGCGAGTTCCGCTATAGCCTCCAAGGATGGGGGTCCGCCGCGCTGCCCGAAGTGGTCGATCCCTCCGATCCCGGCGCGCCGCCGCCGAAGGATCCCGTCGAGAGGTTTCTCGTCCAGCGCCGCCAAGGGCATTGCGAGTACTTCGCCACGGCCTTGGCGATGATGCTACGCCACGTGGGCGTTCCGTGCCGGGTGGTGGTGGGCTACAAGACGGGCGACTGGAACGATATGGGCGCCTACTTCACCGTTCGCCAACTTCACGCCCATACCTGGGTCGAGGCGTTCCTCCGGCCCGATCAAGTTCCCGAGTTCGCCAAGACCGACGAAGAACGGACCCACCCGGTCCAAGAGACGCGCTGGCGCTACGGCGCCTGGCTGCGGCTCGATCCCACGCCCGCAAGCGAAGAGCAGTCGAGCCTGATCCGGTCGATCACCACGAGCAAGTACCTCGACTGGCTCGACTACCTCTGGAACAACTACGTGATGGAGATGGATCGGCCTCGGCAGCGCCAAGCCATCTACCGGCCGGTCGTCGGGGCGGTCCGCCAGGCCGCCGAGGCCCTGACCGACGCCGATTGGTGGAGTGCCCTTTGGGCATCGCTTCGTCGGCAATATGCGCTGGGCAACTGGACGGTCATCGCAATCTTGCTCCTCATTGTGGCAGTCGCAGGCGCCGGCATCGCCTACAGCGTCTATTGCGCGCAGCGCGCCTTGCGCCGTCGCTGGCAGCGTCGGGCGGGACGGCGGCAACACGGCAGCCTGCACCGCCGTCCGGGCACGGTAGGCTTCTACCGACGGCTCGAAGCGGCGCTGGGCCGGTCGGGCATCCACCGCGGGGCATCGCAGACCCAGCGCGAGTATGCCGAGACCGCGCGGCGTCGCTTCTCGGCTTCCGAGCAAAGCGCCGACCTGGCGCCCTTGCCGGCCCTCGTCGTGGAAGCGTATTACCGCGTCCGTTTCGGCGGCCAGCCCCTGGACAAGGCCCAAGCCGACGCGGTAGAACATGCGCTGTCGCAGTTGGAGCGCGACCGTGGCGCTCTAAGTCATTGATTTGCAAAGCATTAAGGCTGTTTCTAGCTGGCCTTGGAGAGTGCAATTTGGCCCGTCTTCTACAGTTGATTTTTGGATGTAGCTTTCCCGCAAGGACTTAGGAAGACGCAAAGTCGCCTTGGCACCATGCGCTGGCGGGAACTCGGATGTTGCGTTCGTCTACTCCTGGATCTTTTGGATGCTGGGTGGGACCGCCACACCCACGGCACGAAACACCGTCGCAGTCGTCTTGCCCAGGTCGCTCCGCAGCAGAAATCGCTTCCCCTGGCTTTCCACCTCCGTGTACTCCAGCGCCTCCAGGTCGCGAAGCACTTCCGCCCATTCCAGCTTCTCGCCTTGCGCCTCCAGGCGGTCGAGCAGTTCCTTACGCAGGACCAACGCCAGGAAACTGCAGAACACGTGGCCACGGATCGTCTCGTCGCACCTGTGGAAGATGGGCCGCGTTTCC
>JANLFZ010000559.1 GCA_024653385.1 Thermoguttaceae bacterium
GGCTCGCCGAATTCCGGGCAGTTACTTCTGGGTCCCGGGTCCGCCCGACTGGTGGCTGGCGGGACTCTACGGCGGACTCGCGGTCGCGGCCGTGGTGCCGCGTCTGCGCCCGCCGCGGCGCTGGATGGCGGCGCTGGTGTGCGCCTGGATCGCGGTGGGACTCCTGCCGGGATTGCTCGCGCAAAGCGGGTCCCGGCTCAGCGCCGGCTTTCTGGCCGTCGACCACGGCTGCGCGGTGGTACTCGAGCTGCCATCCGGCGCCAAGGTGCTTTACGACGCGGGCCGATTCGCCTCCCCCGAAATGGGTATCGAGAGCATCTCGGCCGCACTATGGTCCAAAGGAATCGTGCATCTTGACGCGGTGATCCTCTCCCATGCCGATGCCGACCATTTCAACGCCCTGCCGGGCTTGGTGGAGCGGTTTTCGGTCGGAGTCGTCTACGTCTCGCCAGTCATGTTCGAGGACAAGAGCGAGGCGCTGGAAGCCCTTCGTGCCACGATCAATGCGGCGGGCATACCCATGCGCGAGCTGGCCGCCGGCGACGTGCTTTCCGGTGGGGATCGGTGCCTCTTGGAAGTGCTTCATCCAACCAAGAAAGGCTCGCTTGGCGCCGATAACGCCAATAGTCTGGTGCTGGCTGTCCGTTTCGCCGGGCGGGCTATCCTGTTGGCTGGGGACCTGGAACCGCCGGGTCTGAATGACCTGCTGTCAGAAGAACCGTGCCCAACCGACGTACTGTTGGCCCCCCACCACGGGAGCCGACGAAGCGATCCGCCGGGCCTTGCAGCATGGTCTTCTCCAGATTATGTAATCATCAGCGGCGGGCTTCGGATGAACCTCCAGGAGACCACCGCCGCCTATTGCGCGGTCGGTGCCCGACTCTTGCACACCGGCCAGTGCGGGGCGGTCCAGGTGGTTGTCGACGATCGGGGCCAGATCGCGACGGAGTGCTTTGTAAGTCGCAACGAATAAGCGACTTGCAGAAGTCGAGCCGACGTCGTTCTCGTTGCCCAGCGGGGCGGAGGGGGCCGCTGGTGCCCGGGGTGGCCCATGCCCGCGCCCCATGCCACCGGGGCAATTTTCTCCCCACCGAGGAACACCGGTTGCAAAAGCAGGCACACTTGGTACACTTAGGCTTTTGGTTGAGTTGGCATGGCTAGTTCCATTGGAGTCCTCGTAGACACGGTGGGAGGAACGTGCTTCGGGTGAAGCACCCAAGGCCGGCGGGACTTGAGGAATCGCGGTAGCAGATGACTATTACCAGAGAGCGGAAACAGGAGCTGATCGGCTCGGTCCAACGCGGCGAGAACGATACCGGCGCAGAAGTGCAGATTGCCCTGCTGACCAGCCGGATCAACTCGCTGACCGAGCACCTGCGGGGCCACAAGAAGGACTTCGCGGGTCGCCGCGGCTTGTTGATGATGGTGGGCCGGCGTCGTAGTCTGCTCGACTACCTCAAGCGGGTTAGTCCCGAACGCTACCTGGACGTGATCCAGCGGTTGGAGATCCGCAAGTAGTCGGTTTCCGGCATCCTGGCTGGCAATGCTGCCACTGGGCCTCTCCGTGGCTCAAGGTGGGCGATGGCCAGATCGATGATTGCCACCGGAGGCGTAGCTTTCTATTCGGACGCCCCCTCTGGGCGTCGGGCTGGGCGGTCGCGCTTCGTCCCCACGGTCTTGCTACGGCGTTTGGCGAGGACCGGCAACGTAGGTGAAGGTAGGAAAAGCTTTGAAAGTACGTGTCGAAAAACGGATTGGGGCCCAAACTCTTTGGATTGAAACCGGAGAGCTGGCAAGACAAGCAGCAGGCAGTTGCCTGGTCGGATACGGTGAAACGGTGGTGCTCTGTGCAGCCACCGTGGGGCCACCCAGGCCCGGCATCGACTTCTTCCCTCTGACCTGCGATTATCGAGAGCGGGTCGCGGCCGCGGGGCGTTTTCCGGGCGGGTTCATGAAGCGAGAGGGGCGGCCCACGCAGAAGGAAATCCTGACCTCCCGCTTGATCGACCGCCCCCTGCGACCCCAGTTTCCCGAGTGGTTCCGCGACGAAGTGCAAGTCCAAGCCTTCGTGCTGGCCAGCGACCGCCAGATCGACGGCGACGTGCTGGCCATGATCGGGGCATCGACCGCGCTGTGCCTGTCGCCCGCCCCGTTCCTCGGTCCCCTGGGGGCCGTGCGCCTGGGCTACCTCGAGGGCCGGTTCGTGCCCTTCCCCACCCAGGATGAACTGGAGGAAAGCGATCTGGATCTGATCGTCTCGGGCTTTGCCGATTCGGTGGCGATGATCGAGGGCTTCGCCCGTGAACTGCCCGAAGATCTCATGGCCGAGGCGATCCAAACGGCCCAGGGCTTCATCCGCCAGGTTTGCGAACTCCAACAAGACCTGGTGGCGAAAGTCCAGCCGGTGAAGACCTCGTACCCCGCCCCTGAACCCGATCCGCTCGTCGAGCGGCTCCGGGCGGCGTATTACGAGGCCTTCTCCGCGGCGAAACAGACGCCGGGCAAGCAGGCGCGGGCGGAAGCGGTCGAGACGCTGAAGCAAAAGGCCCTTGCCGAACTGATTCCCGACCCGCAGGCCGAGGGAGCCATCGCCCCGGAGGCGTTCGACCGCGCCTGGCACGAGTTGGAACGGCGCGTGGTGCGCGACCTGATACTCTCGGGCACCCGGCCCGACGGCCGCTCGTACACGCAGCTCCGCGAACTGGTCTGCAAGGTCGATGTGTTGCCTCGCGTCCACGGCTCGGCGCTGTTCCAGCGGGGCGAGACCCAGGCGATGATCACCGTCACGCTGGGCACGCCGCGCGACGAACAGCGCGTCGACGGCCTGATCGAAGAGTACACCAAGAAGTTCATGCTGGACTACTACTTCCCGCCGTTCTCGGTGGGAGAAGTGCGTCCGATCCGCGGGCCGGGGCGCCGGGAGATCGGTCATGGGGCCCTCGCCGAGCGGAGCGTCAAGCCGGTGCTGCCCGAGCCCGAAGAGTTCCCCTATACCATCCGCATCATCTCCGATATCCTCGAATCGAACGGTTCCAGCTCGATGGCCAGCGTGTGCGGGGCGACGCTGGGGCTGATGGCCGCGGGAGTGCCCATCACCAACCCGGTGGCCGGCATCTCCATCGGCCTGGTCAAGGAGTCCGACCGCCATGTCCTGTTGACCGACATCATCGGCGACGAGGACCATTACGGCGATATGGACTTCAAGGTGGCCGGGACGCAAAACGGCGTGACCGGCATTCAACTCGATCTGAAGATCCACGGCATCACCGACGAGATCATCCGCGGCGCGCTCCAGCAGGCCCGCCAGGCCCGCATCGAGATCCTGCGCAAGATGCTCACGGCCATCCCGCGGCCTCGCGCCGACATCTCGCCGTACGCCCCGCGGCTGTTGCAAACGAAGATCGACCCGGACAAGATCGGCCTGTTGATCGGTCCGGGCGGCAAGACGATCCGTTCGATCCAGGACGCCACCGGCGCCCTCATCGACGTCAACGACGACGGCACGGTGACCGTCGCCTGCGACGACATGGAAGGGGCCAAGGCCGCGATGGATCAGGTGATGGGCCTGACCGCGTCGGTCGAGGTGGGCAAGATCTACAACGGCCGCGTGATCAGCATCAAGGACTTCGGCGCCTTCATCGAGATCCTGCCGGGCAAGGACGGCCTGTGCCACATCAGCGAACTGGCCGAGGACTACGTCGAGAACGTCTCGGACGTCTGCAAGGTGGGAGACACGATGCGGGTCAAAGTGATCGCCATCGACGAGCAGGACCGCGTCAAGCTCAGCCGCAAGGTCGTGCTCCGCGAGGAAGGCGGCGGCGGCGACCGCCCGCACATCCTCGACCCCTCGATTCTCGGCAGGACCAT
>JANLFZ010000560.1:0-1462 GCA_024653385.1 Thermoguttaceae bacterium
CCCGAAAGCCGCTCCGTGGCGTCCGCCAGGTCGCGTTCGCCGCGCGACGACAAGACCGCCTCGATCTGTCCGGCAAGCGTGCGCGCGTGGTCGCGGTTGCCGGCGACCTCGCGGCGGGCGTCTTCCAGACGCCGGCGCGCCTGGCGCATGGCCGCGGCCGGACGCCTTAGCGCGGCCAGCGACCGCGGCGAGACCGAGGGCCATTGGCCCGCCACGCCGAAGCGCTTCTGCTCTTCCGCCAGGCGGGACTCGGCCTGGGCGATGTCCGCCTCCAACTCGTGGATGCGCGTTTCGAGCGTGCCGATCCACGATTCCTGCTCGGCCAGCGCCTCGACGCGGGGCGCCAGACGCCAAAGCGCCTCGTTGATCACCACCCGCCTGGCCTCGGCGCCAAGCGAGGCCCGCCTGCGCCGAAGCTCGTCGAACCGCTCCTGGTGTTCCTTCCGGCGCGACTCGATCGCCTCGAAGCGCTCGGCCGCGCCGTCGGGCATTTTGTCGACGGGCCCTAGCGCGGCGAGTTGCTCGTCGAGCGAACGCCGCTCGATCCAACGTTCGCGCACGGCCAGGGCGATTTCCATGGTGCGGCATTGCAGGGCAAGCTGGCGAGCTTCCTCCTCCAGCCGGGCCGCCTCGCGGTCGATCTGGTCGCGTTCGGCGGCCAGCCGGCCGTAACGGCGCGTCAACTCGCCGGCTTCCTCGATTTCGGCACGGAGCTTGTCGCGCTGGGCGGCGAGCTGGGCGATCTGCGACGGCCCGCCCCCCGCGTCGAACAGCCGGTTCCGCGACGCCTGAAGCTCGCGCATGACCTCGACGAGCGAGACGCGATCGAGCCCGGCCGAGAGGTTATACAACAGCGCGGCGGCTTCGGTGGCGTTGAGCGTGCTCAGCTCCTGAAGTTCTTCCAGGCCGACGGCGAAGACGTTCCGGAAGATCGGTTCGTCGAGGTCGGCCAACAGGGCGCGCAACACGTGCTCCCCTTGGCGCGCGCCATCGGCCGCGACGATGGCCAGCTCGTCCAGGGCGCCGTCGGGACCCGGGCGGCGGGTGATGTCGAAGCGACCGCCGGGCCCCGTCACCACGAGCCGTCCGCCGGGCGCGCCGCCGTACACCGGCGGAAGATAACCGCGGCGTTCGGGAGAGAACCCATAGAGCATCGCGCGGACGAACTGCACCAGCGTGGTCTTGCCGGCCTCGTTCGGACCGAAGAACACGTTCAACCCGTCCGAGAGCCCGTCGAGCCGGAGGCCCGTCCACACGCCGAATCCATCGACCTCAAGCGCGGTGATCTTCACGGTCAGGGTCCCTCCCCGCTGAGCAGGTCAATGCCCAACAGCGCCGCCTCGCAAAGCACGCGTTCGCGCGCCGCGGGGTCGCCCCAGGCCAGCATTTCGGCCGGCACGCCCGGCGGTGCTTCGCCGCCGAGATACGCCTCCAGCCCCAGCGGCGCGCGAACGCGTGCTTT
>JANLFZ010000560.1:1472-3867 GCA_024653385.1 Thermoguttaceae bacterium
CGGCGCCTCCGGATCCGTCTGATACCGGCGCAGCTCGCGGAGGAAGTCGCCTCGGATGGTGTCCTGTTCGTACCATTCGGGCGGGAGGACGGCGGGCGGCTCGGCGTATAGCGACACGCTCCAGACGGCGGGCGAGGCATGGCCGTACTCGGCACGAAGCATCTCGAGCAACTCGGCCGCCAACGTGCCGCGGCGCAGCTCGGCGTGCAGCCGTCCAAAACCCGCAATGTTCCACGAAATCAGCAAGTCGATGCCCGGCTGGCTCTCCTTGACGGCCAGCACGCGGTCGTGCAGGCGGTTTTCGAGATCGGCGCGCGCGGCATCGGGCTCCAGCGCCACCCGCTCGACGTGCCACCGAAGCGCGTCGCAGGGAAAGAACGTCGTGCGCACGTGGCGCTGGCCATCGACCTCGACGAGGGTGCAACCGTGCGGGCCGGATTGCGACGGGCTTCGCCCTTGCGGCGTGCCCGGGTAATGAGCCATCCGGGGCGAGGTGAAAAGGCTGGTCCGCGCGTCGCTTCCCCCTAGGGCCCAATAGTCGATCGGCCGGTCGCGCAAGGCCTCGGCCCGGACGCTGCCGTGAACCACGGCGATCGAAAACAGCCCACCCGGGTCCGGCGGGAATTCGCCGGCCCGGTGCTTTCGTTCGGGCGAGCGGCTGGCTCCGACCAGGTGGACCAGGGGCACGCCGTCGCGTTCGAACCGCCACGTGCCGACCTGACCGCTGGGAAAGTGGCACACATTGCTGGGCAAGGGGATTTCGGCGGGCCAGGCTTCGGGCGCGTCCTCTCGCCCGCCGGCCCAATAGACCGGGATCTTCTGCTCGGCCAGCCGCGCGAAGTGTTCGGCCAAGAACAACGGGCCCCGGGGGCCGGTCCGGAGCGGATGAACCAGGCCGCCGGAGAGCACGACGAAATCGACCCGCTCCGACAGGGCCGTCTCGAAGACCCGCTCGGCCGACCACCACGCCGATTCGAGAAACACGTCGCGCAAGTGATCGGGAATCTCCGCCACGCCCGAGCAGGGCGATTCCAGGTGGAAGTCCGCGGCATGGACGAACCGGAAGGGCCAATTCGACATGGACGCCTCCTTGCATGAGGCGAAAGTCAACCTGCACGGCCGACTCCCGCGCGTGGGGGTGCGCGAACCCGCGTAGTGTACCATGAAGCCCCAAACGAGACCACAGCGCTGCGTTCGGCAGGGGGCGGATGCTTGGCCACTGCGCATCACCGGGCGATTCCGAATGCCGCCCGTGTTGAGTTAGAACATAACTTTCCTTTTGAAAAGGATTTACGACACGTCAGGCATTCTAGGGCCGCGGTGACGCTCGGCCAGAAAACCCCCTTTTCGGGAGGGGAGCCGCAAGATCGGGCTTCCATCGGCAACGTACTTGTAGTAGTGAAAAATGGCTCGGTTTCTCAGCAAGTGAACAAGAGACGTTAGGAGGCGAATCACATGAGCAGAGTAGTCGTTGGATTGAAGGTCCGCACCTGGTTGATCCTGCTCGCGCTGGTGGCCGTGGTTGGACTGTTGACGGCCGGCTCGATCGACAGGTATGCGGTGGGGCAACAAGGCGCCCGGACCAGTGCTTCGGCCGGGGCGACGAGCGAAGAGGCGAAGGACTACGCGCGGACCCTCTCGAAGGCATTCCGGGAGACTTCCGAGCAGGTGCTGCCATCGGTGGTGGCGATCTTCAATCAGCCCGCCGCCACGCGAACTTCGGACCGGATGTCCCCCTCGGAGGAGGACGAGGACGACTCCGAGGGAACCCCCTTTGAGGACATGTTCCGGTTCCATCCCGAGTTGCGGCGGTTCTTCCGCGACATGCCGTCGATGCCCCGGATGCCGCGGCCCGGCGGAGTGGGCTCGGGGGTCATCATCGACGCCAAGGGGGTGATCCTCACCAACAATCACGTGGTGGCAGGGGGCGGCAAGATCACGGTTCGCCTCCAGGACGGCCGGGAGTTCGAGGCGGCCGAGGTCAAGGGCGACCCGAAGACCGATGTGGCCGTGGTCCGGATCAAGGGGGCCGACAATCTGAAGCCGGCCAAACTCGGCGATAGCGACAAGATGGCGGTCGGCGACTGGGTGTTGGCCCTGGGCGATCCCTTCGGCCTGGAGGGGACCGTTACGGCGGGCATCATCAGTGCCAAGGGGCGCGCCATGGGGATTGCCGACCGCGAGAGCTTCTTGCAAACCGACGCGGCCATCAACCCTGGCAACAGCGGCGGCCCCCTGTTGGACCGCGCGGGGCGCGTAGTCGGCGTCAACACGGCGATCCTCAGCGAGAGCCGCACGGCGTCTGGCGTCGGATTCGCTATCCCGTCGAACACCGTCCGCCGCATCGTGCCCTATCTGATCGCGGAAGGCTCGTTCGATCACAGCTGGCTGGGCA
>JANLFZ010000561.1 GCA_024653385.1 Thermoguttaceae bacterium
CCCTGGCGACGGTGGGCCGGCCCGCGGCCGCGGCCAGCGTCGCCAGGGTGCTTTCGCGGTGGCCTCACCTGGTGGGAGTCGTCGCGGGGGCGGCCTGGTGGTGGTGGCTCGCCCCCAGCCTCGTCGGCGCGGCCGTGGCAACGGCCAGCGCCCTCGGGTTGCTCCACACCGCCTGGCGCCGCTGGCGGTCGAGCAAGTCACCGGCCACGTCGCCGGGCTAGCCTGCATGGCTCGCACGCCCGAAGGGGACAGTCTCATGGAACCGTTCACGGGCTGAGGACAGTCCCATTTTCGCGATCCTTCGCCGCGAGAATTGGGACACTCCCCGTGAAGGGTTGCCCGTCCCCCTTGTCGAATCCAAAAATGGGCGCGATGGTGCAATCGGTCGGTTCCGGCCCTATACTCTTACTCTGTGCAAAGGACCCGTCGAACTTCACCACCCGGGCAAGCGAAACGCTTGCCCCAGGACCTGAGGAGCCATCCATGAGCCGCGTCGTTCCCGTTTTCGTGCTGCTGGCTTGTTTCTCGGTCTCGGCCGCCGCCGATCTGCCGCCGGCGATCGAAATCTACGTCTCGCCCCAGGGCAACGACTCGAATGCGGGCACGAAGGAAGCCCCGCTGGCGACACTTGCCGCCGCGCAGAAGCTGGCCCGCCGGCAGATCGCTGCCGCGCCGAAGGCCGACATCGTGGTGCTGATCCGCGGCGGCACGTACCGCCTCGCCGAGCCGTTGGTCTTCGGACCGGAGGACTCCCCCACCAACGACCGCCGCGTCACCTACGCGGCCTTTCCGAAGGAACAAGTCGTGCTGAGCGGCGGGCGGCCGATCACCGGATGGAAGAAAAGCGAGGGCGAGGTCTGGACGGCCCCCGTGCCGGGGCTCAAGGAGGGAAAGTGGCAGTTCCGCAACCTCTATGTCAACGGCCGCCGCGCGACCCGCGCCCGCACACCCAACGCCGACGCCCCGGAGCCCCACTGGCAACTCATCGACGCCAAACTCTCCTCCGATTTGAAGCGATACACGCTGAGCCTTCCCGCCGGGCTATTGGCCCAATGGAAAAACCCCTCGCAAATCGAGGTGATGGTGGCGGGCAACTGGGAGATCAACCGGCTCCGGGTCGAGAGCATCGACGCGAAGTCGGGCACGGTGGTGATTGCCCCGCCGCACTCCGAGGGACACGAGGCGATCCGTCCCGGCCCAGGAAGGTGGTGCTGCTTCGAGAACGCCCGCGAAATGCTCGACCAGCCCGGCGAGTGGTGCCTCGACAGTGCCGCCGACACCGTTTACTACTGGCCCAAGCCTGGCGAGGACATGACCACGGCGGAGGTCATTGCCCCAGTGCTTCAGAGCCTCGTCGAGTTCCAAGGGACCGAGGCCAAGCCGGTACGGAACGTCTTGTTCAAAGCAGTCGCCTTCGAACACACCGACTGGCGGCTCCCCGACATCGGATACCGGGGCATTCAGGCTTGCCATCACAACAGCGGCGCGAACTGGTCGGGATCCTGGCAGACCATACCCGCGGCGGTCCGCTTCAGTCATGCGGAACGTTGCGGCGTCGAGGACAGCACGCTGGCCCACCTGGGCGGCTGCGGCATCGGGCTTTCGGCCGGCTGCCGCGGGTGCTTCGTGCGGAGCAACCACCTGTTCGATGTCAGCGGCAACGGCGTGATGGTCGGCGGCCCGAACGACGAGAAGTTGTGCCCGGCCGGCACCTTGGTGGCCAACAATCACGTCCACGATTGCGGTGTGGAGTTCTACGGCGCGGTCGGCATCTGGACCGGTTTCGCCCGGCAAACCACCATTGCGCACAACCTGGTCCACAGCCTGCCTTACACCGGCATTTCCGTGGGCTGGCAGTGGAACCCCCAGCCGACCGCCTGCAAGGAGAACATCGTCGAGTACAACCACATCTATGACGTGATGAACCGCCTGTGCGACGGCGGGGGAATCTACACGCTCGGTTATCAGCCGGGCACGGTGATTCGCGGCAACCATATCCACGATGTCCACCGCAGCCGCTACGCGCAGGGCGCCCCAAACAACGGCATGTTCATCGACGAGGGAAGCAAGGGCTTCCTGTTCGAGAAGAACGTGATCTACAACACCGCCGCCGAGCACGTGCGGTTCAACCAGTGCTCCCGCGACTGGCACACGTGGCGCGACAACCACTTCGGCGAGCCGGCCGCGGTCAAGGAATCGGGCAAGGCGATCATCGCCGAGGCGGGATTGGAGCGAACGGGTCGCACGCCCTGAATGGCGGTGAAGGGCGTGGGCCGTCGGGCCAAGCCACGGCCATCGCGTCGCTCCGGCCATGCCACCCTGCCGCCCGCGGGCGGCTTTATGGTCCCCGAAGTGCCGCGCCCATGCGGTGCAGTTGCTCGATCGACGCCTCGGCCATCGTCCCATCCTGGTAAATGCCCACGTTGAACGTCATCGGAGCCTGGTGACGGTTGCACGTGCGGACGAACCGGATGAGTTCGTCGTCGGAGTAGAGCGGCTTGGGAATCTCGGTGTCCAGCCGGTGATGCACCCACGCCCGGTCCTCGAGGCAGGCCCAGCCGAACCACTGAAGTCCGTTGGCGGGATGATACCGGCCCGTGGGCGGGTGGTTCAGATCGACCAACTCGCCCGCCCAGTAGTCCTGGTGGGTCGTATACAGGAAGGTCTCGTTGACTCCGGCGTTGTACGTCACCAGTCGCGCGGGATAGCCGCGCTTGGCCGCCACGGTGAATCGCTCCCAAGGGAACTGAAAACCCCGCATGTCCGTGGTGACGCTGTGGTGCGGGCCGCGCAGGTCGAGCGAATACGGGCTGTCGAACCACCATGCCTTGATCTTCTCCTGGTACCGCTCGCCCATCCAGCCGACGATCTCGAGGAGGTTCCTGGCCAGCACGTTCTTGTCCGTGCCGTCGTAGCCGACCGCCTTGCGCCACTCGGGATCGTCCTTTCCGTTGCACGAGTGGTTGTAGTACACCAACAGCGACATCCCCTTCGCGGCCAGCGCGTCGGCCAGTTCCGCAATCAAGTCCCGCTTGCAGGTACGGCCGGGCAGGAGTCTGTCGATCACGGGATGGGGGGCGGCAAGCATTTGCAGGGCGTGCGTGGAGGTGAAGAGAAGGTAATCGGCCCCCGCATACGCCAGCCGTTCAACCAGCCGCTTCACATCGAACGCGTCCACCGCCTCTTGAAACGGCAAGGGCTTGCCTTTTCTGGGAACCGTCTGCGCAGTCCAATGGATGCCGATGCCGTAGCGGCATTTGGCGAGCCAATCGGTATTGGCCCGGACATACGGCTTGGCGTCCCCGGCCGTCACCCGATGCGCGCCGCCGAGGCAGGCCAGTCCCAGCGAGGCGCCAACGAACCGTCGTCGGTTCATCGTCATCACGGTTGCTTCTCCTTTTGAGACGAAGATTGTCAAGGCGTTGTTATTTCACACTCAACTCGCTTAGCCGGTAAAGCCGCTCGACCTGAGCCGCGTCGCAGGCCAGCCGGATCGCGGGCTTGTCGGTCGTCGGATCGATGAGGGCCGCGCCCAGCGTATACCGCCCCGCGCGAAGAGTCGGCGGGACGTTCAGCGATCCGGTCACCGAGAAGTCGCCGGGAAGCCAGCCCGTGGGATCGATCTCGGCCTGAATCTGCCGGCAGGCAACCCCGCCGGACGGGTCGAGCAGGTACAGCGCCAGCCCATAGCGCCGATAGAGCTTGCCGACGCCGACGTTCGACCACTTCATCGCAACGCGCAACGTCTCTTTCGGCTGAACCCGATCCGGGTGCGAGACCTCGCGGAGCACGAACCGGTAGCCGGCCACGCGAGCCAGCCGCTGCAACTTGGGCATCTGGTCGGCAGGGACCTTGCCCA
>JANLFZ010000562.1 GCA_024653385.1 Thermoguttaceae bacterium
GCGCCGAGCGCAGAGGAGACCCGCGCCGAGCGCTGGCGCATTGTACGGCCCGCAAGGGGCCGAAAAAGGAGCCGGTCCCGGCCTGGGAACGGTTACGGTGCGGGCAGCACCTGCGGCCGGATGACCTTGCAGCGGATTTCGCCGAGGTCGGCCTGGAGCCGGGCGAAGGTGGCCGCGTCGGGGCAGACGCCGATGATCGCCCCGCCCGATCCCGTAAACGACGCGGTCGCTCCCGCGCGCCGCGCCCGCTCGACCATCTCGACCTGGCCCGCCGGCAGGCGGCAGATCGAGCGGCGGACGTCGAAGTTCGCATTGACCAGCGCGCCGAACCGCGCGTGGTCGCCCGACACGAGGGCCGCCCGGGCCTCGACGGTCAAATCGGCCAGATGCTGCATGGCGTGAACCACCGCGGGCTCGCCCTGGTGGTAGCGGGCGCGGAGGTTGTTGTGGATCACCTCGGTGGGTTCGCTCGCGTCGGTGCTGTAGGCCAAGTAGAGCGACGGCAACAGGGCCGGGTCCAAGGGTTCGTAGACCCCGCACGCCAGGCCGGCAAGGTCGCGCATCGCCTCGTGGGAGAAATCCATGTAGACGAGCCCCTCGTAGACCTGGATCACGCGGTCCTGGAGCCCGGCGGCGATGCCCAGTTCCTCGGTTTCGACCGACAGGGCCAGCGAGGGTTGGACCTCTTGCGGGATGGGCACGCCGTAGAAGTCCATCAGGCAGCGCAGGGTGGCCACGATGATGGCGCTGGAACCCGCCAACCCGCATTGCCGCGGGATGTTGCTCTCGTACCGCACCGAGAAGTTCCGGTCGTGCAGATCGTGTCCCTGGCGGCGGCAGAATTCGACGAACTTCTTGATCGTGGCCTTGACCAGTCGGATGCCGCCGTAGTAGCCGTGGAGCTTCACGTCGCGGACCAACTCGCCGACCGAGCGGAACCGGCTCTTGTCTTCCTGGCTCCAGACGATCTCGATCTCGTCACGCTCTACGAGTGGGACGATCTCGTCCCACTCGTAGAGCGTGACCTCGGCGAAGAAATTGCGGACGATCACCGAGATCGTCTTGCCGTGGTAGCCGTCGGACGGATTGCCGACCAGCCCGGCCCGGGCGTAGGCTCGCTTGCGGATCAACAGCATGGGCGGGACCCGTCGGGCGCGAGAAGGCGTTCCAGGTGGCGGCGCAGCGCAAGGCCGTCGTCGGGATCGGCCAGCGCGAACTCGACGAACGCCTGGAAGTAGCTTTCGAAGTTTCCGATGTCGAACCGCCGCTGGCCGGGTGGCAACACGGCGCCGAGGACCTTGCCTCCCTGCTGGATCAACAGCCGGATCGCGTCGGTCAACTGGATCTCCTCGCCCTTGCCCGGCGGCGTGCGCTTGAGACACTCGAAGATCGCCGGGCTGAAGACGTAGCGTGCGGCCACGGCCAGCGTGCTGGGGGCTTCCGCCACGTCGGGCTTCTCGACCAGATCGTCCAGCTCGAACACGTCGCCCGTCTGCCGGCGGGGCTTGGCGATGCCGTAGTGCGTCACATCCTCGCGCGGCACCTCTTCGAACGCGATGACCGCGTCGGCCCGGGCGCGCTCGAACTGGTCGATCATCGAGCGCACCACCTGCGATTCGGCGTGCAACCCGATGATCGAGTCGCCCAAGGCGACGACGAAGGGCTGGTTGTCGACCACGGGCTGGGCGCAGAGCACGGCGTGGCCCAGCCCCAACTGCCGCCGCTGACGGGTGTAGAAGTACTCGACCGGTTGGCCTTCGAAGGCCAATTCGGCCAGCAGTTCCTCCTTGCCCGTCTCGCGCAAGTGCGCCACCAGTTCGGCGTCGAAATCGAAGTGGTTCTCGATGGCCGTCTTGCCGGGCCCCGTGACGAAGATCAACCGGCCGATGCCGCACCGTGCCAACTCTTCGACGACATACTGCACCACGGGCTTGCGTCCGACCGGCAGCATCTCCTTGGGTTGGCTTTTGGTCAGCGGCAAAAGCCGGGTACCCCGTCCGGCGACGGGCACAACAGCGAGATCGACGGTCATTCGCGCGGTCCTGGTTGACGAGGGTGCGAGGCCAGCGATGCCGAGGGACCAGAAGCCGGGCACTTCCCTGATTGCCCAAGCCCCGGCTGCCCCTCCATTTCAGGTTACCAACGCACCACGCACTGGGGCAAGCGCGTTGACGAACGTCGGGCACCCGGTAGACTGGAGTGCCGGAGGGATTCTGCGGTTTGTACCGGTGGTTTGTACGGGCCGGCTGACCTTTTCGAGTCGACGGGGGGACCGATGCCCATTCTTCCGGAGGAGCCTGACATCTTCCCCGAAAACCTCCTCGAGGCCGACGGGGACGAGGATCCTGCGCTGCGCTGGTGGGCCTTGTACACCTTGCCGCGCCGCGAGAAGGAGTTGATGCGCCGCTTGCGCGCCTTGGGGCTCGGTCACTATGGCCCTCTGGTGAAACAGCGCGGGCGCACACCAAAGGGCCGGATCCGCACGTCGTACATTCCTCTTTTCCCGGGCTACGTGTTTCTGCGCGGCACCGAGGCCGACCGGTACCAGGCAATGACCACCAATTGCGTCAGCCGCTGGCTGGATGTGGACGACGCCCCGGGGCTCGTTCGCGACTTGCGCCAGATCCGCCGGCTGATCCGCAGCGATACCCCGCTGACGCCCGAGGCACGCATCCAGCCCGGCATGAAGGTCCGCATCCGCAAGGGTTCGCTGGCCGGGATGGAAGGCGTGGTGGTCAAGCGGCGGGGAGGCGACCGGCTGTTGGTCGTGGTCCGGTTTCTCCAGCAAGGCGCGTCGATCCAACTCGAGGATTTCGAAGTCGAGCGGATCGACGGGTAGGTGCGCATGTTCCGCCTCTTCGTCCCTGACCTGCGCGTCGATAGCGTGCTGGACCTCGATCCCCAGCGGCTGCACGCCATGGGCCTGGACCACCTCCTCGTCGACGTGGACTGCACGCTCAAGAGGTACACGGCCGACGTTCTGCCGTGCGAGATGGTCGCGTGGATCGAACGACTCGGCGCGGCCGGCATTGGGGTCTGTCTGGTATCGAACGGGTTGCCCCAGCGGATCAACCGGGTGGCCGAGCGGCTGGGCGTGCCGTTCGTCTCGAAGGCCCTCAAGCCCTTGCCGTTCCGGTGCCGCGCGGCGATCCAGCGGCTCGGCTTTGCCCGCAAGCGCACCGCAATGGTCGGCGACCAGGTGTTCGCCGACGTGATGGCGGGCCGCCTGGCGGGGCTGGCCACGATTCTCGTGCGGCCCATGCATCCCGAAGAGGAACCGTGGTTTACGCGAATCAAGCGCCCGCTGGAACGGCTGCTCTTGCGCTGGTTGGATCGCCGTCAACGCCCGTAGGATCGGGTTCGGTGCGCCGTGGGCGCCGGCGGGCAACTCCCCACGGTGGAGGTCTGGTCTTCCGGCCAACGGCATGGTACGATGGACCGACAAGGCGCGGCGTGAGGCTTCTCGGCATGCCTCTCTTGTGTCGCCCGCGGGACACGGCCGCCCGTCCACGGCCATCGAGGCACCGCTCATCCCCATGGGACCCAGCAACTTAGCGCAACCGATTCTCGTCACCGGTGGAGCGGGGTTTATCGGCAGCAACTTTGTCCGGCAATGGATTGCCGAGGAACGGTCGCCGCTGGTGAACCTCGACAAGCTCACTTACGCGGGAAATCTCGATTCCCTTGCCGACCTGGCCAACGACCCGCGGCACATGTTCGTCCACGGCGATATCGGCGACGGGCGGCTGGTGGCCCAGTTGCTGGCCGAGCACCGGCCGCGGGCGATTATCCACTTTGCCGCCGAATCGCACGTCGACCGCTCGATCGACGGCCCGGCCGCGTTCGTCGAG
>JANLFZ010000563.1:0-1230 GCA_024653385.1 Thermoguttaceae bacterium
CCTGGGGTACGGTTCCAAAGACCAAGGCGACCACGCAGGAGATGGCGATGAACACTGACACGAAGATGACGCGGCGCCGCTTGCTGGTGTCCGTGGGCGCGGCGACGGGGGGAATCGCGTTGCCGTTTCTCGTGCGCGGCTCGGCCTTCGGGGCCAACAGCCAGATCGGCGTGGGCATCATCGGTTGTGGGCGGCGCAACGGGCAATTGGTGATCGGCAAGGGAGGGCAAGGCGCGCCGCCGGCCCACGCGCGAATCGTCGCCACCGCCGACCTGAACCTGAAGCGCGCGGCCGAGTGGGCCAAGAACTACCGCTGCCAGGCCTACCAGGACTACCGCGCCCTGTTGGACCGCAAAGAGGTGGAGGTCGTCGTTTACGCCACGCCCGAGCATTGGCACTATCTTCCCTGCATTCATGCCTGCCAGGCGGGCAAGGACATCTACGGCGAACAGCCGCTGAGCCACACGATCCGCGAGGGGCGCAAGATGATCGAGGCCGTGCGCAAGTACCGGCGCGTGTTCCAGACCGGCGAGCAGCAGCGCTCCCACCCCGCCACGCGCAAGGCCGTCGAGTTGATCCGCAACGGACGCATCGGCAAGATCCAGGCGATTATCGGCTACAATTACCCCAGCGCGTGGGAGTCGAATCTGCCGGCCCAGCCCTGCCCCGAGTGGCTCGACTGGGACCGCTGGTGCGGGCCGAACGAGGTCGTGCCGTTCCATTACGACGTGTATCTCTCGCGCATCCCGTACGAGCGCGAAGTTCCGTACTACTCGTACCCGGCCGAGAAGTACGCCGTGGGCCCGGGGTGGATGTCGTTCCGGCCGTACTCGGGCGGCGAGCTGCCCAACTGGGGTTGCCACGGGCTGAGCATGGTCCATTGGGCGTTGGACATGGACCATAGCGGCCCGGTCGAGATCTGGGTCGACCCGCCCGAGAAGCTCGAAACGGTCGTGTACCACCTGCCCGAAAAGCGCGATCGCGGCGATGCGCTGTGTTCGAAGACGATCATCCATTACAAGTACGCCAACGGCGTGGAACTGTCGCTCAGCTCGATCGATCCGAAGCTGGGCGGCGGGGCGACGTTCATCGGCGAGAAGGGCAAGATCACGATCTTCCGCGAGGGGTACGAGTGCGATCCGCCGGACCTCGACAAGGACCCGCTGCCGCCCGAGGCGATCCGCGTCTACCAGAGCGACAACCACATGGAGAACTTCTTCGCTTGCGTGG
>JANLFZ010000563.1:1249-3836 GCA_024653385.1 Thermoguttaceae bacterium
TCGCAAAGACCCGATCATGCCGGTCGAGGCGGGGCACAGCGTGGCGACGCTGTGCCATCTGGGCAACATCGCCCGGCGCCTGGGACGCCGGTTGAAATGGGACCCGGTCAACGAAGTCTTCCCTGGCGACGACGAGGCCAACACGTACCTCGATATTGCCCGACGCAAGGGCTACGAACTGCCCGAGAAGGTGTGACCGCGCGGTGCGCGGGTCCGGGTGCGCGATGGGAGGGACCTCACCATGAGCAATGGGGTGCGGATTACGGGGGACAATCCCTCACCGGAACTCTTGGAGAAATACCCAAACTGGGAGTACGCACTGGACGAAGAAGACGTGCCAGGCCAGGACGAAACCACGCTGCGCCCCGCCGAGAATCAGTCCTTGATCACGGAAGACGTCGCGTTTACCGCAGCTACGGTCTGGCTCAACGACGGCCGCGAGTGTCCAGCCATCATCGAACTGTGTCGTGGCGTGGCGGGTGTTCAGTTCTTCCTGGACGGGCGGTGGTATCGGCTCGTGCGCTGCGTGGATCGCTTTGAGCAGTTCGAGCGGTGGGAGCCGTTCGTGGAGGACTGGCTGCCTGAAGAGGAGCGGTCTCCGTCCGTCTCCCTCTCCGATCAGGCGTTCTTTCCCCTGCGTTTTTCTTCCCGGCTACCCTACTACCCCACCTCGTTGCCCATCAGGACCAGAATCCTTCCTGACGGCGGGGAAGAGGCGTGGGGCTGAGATGTCCCGAAGGGGAGTGCCCCGTTCGGGCCGAAAGCATCTCCCCTCTCCTGCCGCACGGGAGAGGGGCCGGGGGTGAGGGCGGTTTGAAGCGGACTCCAGCTACGCCGCATTCACGAAGACGGCTCGAACTCTATTTTGCCCCCATTACTTCGAGCAAAGCCGCTGCGACCGCAGACAAGACCAACGCCGCGCCGAAGAAGAGGCCCATCAGGGCGACCGCCCAGACCAGCTTCTTGTGCGCGGCTGAGAGAACGCGGGTCAGCCAAGCAGGTTTCCATGTCGCCCAGATCAGGAGTGCCACGGCGAACAACGCGACCGAAAGGATGAACTCGTCCAGCACCGTGCGGACGATCCCATCGAACCAGGCCTGGCCGTCCAACGAACGGTGGACAAGCCAGAATAGCCATGCGGCGATCACCCCAAGCGAGATTCCCACCGCTCCCACGGTGAGCCGGTTCGCCCCTTGGACGGCGTCTGGTAGGGCAGTCGGTCTGTCGCGACTATCGACATGTTCGGTTGAGAGTCGCTCCACGAGACAACCCTTCACGAGATCGCAGTCGGCGAAGCCCGCGAAACTGGGACTGTTCCCTTCGGACGTGCGCGAGAGCCAAGCCGTCTCACTCCTCAGGCAACAGGCGGCGGGTGCTCGGCTGGCCGATCATTTCGGGCAGGATTTCCGGCATCACGACACGCATGGCACCTCTCCCGAACGAAACGACCCTGCCGCCATGCTATTGTAATGGGAGAAGGCCGGTTGTGAACCCGCAAGAGGCGTAGTAGAATCGGGCGCAAAGCCGAACGTGGCGATCGAAGACCCGAGTTCGACAGCACCGATACACCGCGAAGGAGCACAAGATGGCATGGCGATCGAGTCTACCGGCGGCGCTGGCGCTTTGCCTTGTCGCACTGGCCGGCCACGCGGCCGCGCAGGACGCGGTTAGCCCCTCGATCCAGTACCTTCCGCTGGATGCCCCGGCCGGCATGTCGCAGGCCGTGATCGTCCAGGGCATGGCGTTGGTCCACACCCGGCAACTCTTGCCGTTGGACCGCGAGGGCAAACTGGTTGGCGAAGGTTCCCCCGACGAGCAGATCGAGAAGGTGCTGGCCAATCTGGAGGCCGTGCTGGCGGACTCCGGCTCCGGCATGGACAAGCTGGTCCGCGTGAACGTCTATGCCCTCTCGACCGGGGTCGTCAGCAGCTTCCGCGAGCACCTGGCCAAGCGGCTCGGGCCGAACGTGCGTCCTGCGATCACCTCGGTGCTGACGCCGCTTCCGCACCGCAACGCGGTGGTCGCCGCGGACGCGGTCGCCGGGGCCGCCGATTCCAGCAGCGCTGTGCGCGGGTCTCCGGACCCCGCACGGGCGCTGACCGAGGGCCTCCAGCGATCGGGGGAGACCTCCGGTCGAGAAGCACGGCGGGGTCAGGAGACCCACGCCGAGCGCAAGGCGGTCGTGCTGCGGCGCTGCCCGTCGGTGGCCGGCGATCCGCGCTGCGCCGATGCGGCGGTGTTGCCGCGCGGCGGAGTGGCGTACCTGTCGGGTCAGCCCGACGAGGGCGGCCTTAGCGAATCGGCGGCCGCCAGGTCGATGTCCGGTCTGATGAGGACCCTGGGCCACCTGAAGCTCTCGCCGGCGGACGTGGTGCAGGTCAAGGTGTTCCTGCGTCCGATGACGTCGTCCAATGAGGTGCTCCGCGAAGTGCAGAAGTTCTTTCCCGGCCAGATCACCCCGCCCGTGGTCTTCGTCGAATGGTTGGCCGCCGTCCCGGTCGAGATCGAATTGATCGCGCGGTTCCCCGTCTCGGGCAAGCCGGCCAGGCCGGTCGAGTACTTCACCCCGCCCGAGGTCCGGCCCTCG
>JANLFZ010000564.1:0-2696 GCA_024653385.1 Thermoguttaceae bacterium
CCGACTTCTTGCAGGCCGATACGCCCAAGGCAACCGCCGCCACGATCAAAACCGCTAGCATCCTTCTCATACAGAGTCTCCATCGTATCAAGGGACATTCACCGGCCCGCGCCAACGGCGGTGGACGAACGCGACCATCGAGACTGTGCCGGTCCACGGTCTCGCACTTGGCACGATCCGCCCTCGGATAGTATAGTGTCGGCTGCCGTTTTCGGTTTTGCAAGCGGTTCGGGAAACATGCGCCTTCTTCTGGTCTCCGATCTCCATGGCATGCGCGACACGCTTGGCCGGATCTTCCGCGAGGCGGGCGCGGTGGACGCCGCGCTGTTGGCCGGAGACCTGACCGATTTCGGCTCGCCCCTGGACGCCGAGAAGATGGTGCGCCTGGCGGCGGAACACGCCCCGGCCGTCTTCGCCGTGGCCGGCAACTGCGACTCAGCCGCGATCGACCGCCACCTCTCCGAGCTGGACGTCGGCCTGCACGGCCGGGGCCTGGTCCGGGGCGGCCTCCGGCTCCAAGGGCTGTCGGCCATGCCGCCCTGGAAGCACAAAATGTACCAGTTCACCGAGGAGGAGTTGGCCGAGGCGCTTTCCGCCGGATGGTCGGCGGTCAAGGACGGCGCCGGCCCGCACGTCGTGCTGAGCCACGCCCCGCCGCGCGGCACGCTCGACCGCACGTGGCTGTTCCTACACGTCGGCAGCATCGCGCTGCGCCGGTTCATCGAGAGCGCCGAGCCGGCGCTGGTGGTCTGCGGCCACATCCATGAAGCCCGCGGGGTCGAACGCCTCGGCGCCACCACGGTGGTCAACTGCGGCCACGGCGCCCGGGGCGACTACGCGATTGCCGAGATCGGCAGCGACGTGCGGGTGGAAATGCACCGCGCGTGAGCGCCTCGGGTGGCACGGCCAGAGCGAAGCAATGGCCGTGGTGTGAGGCCACGCACCGTGCCCTTGACCGTTGCGGAAAACGTGGCTCACCCCAAGATGCGGTTCTCCAGCGCGCAGTTTGCGAAGAAACGTCGCCTCGCCCGAGCCCACGCCGGGTGCCTCTGCAAGAAGAAGAGCACCCTTCGCAAATACCCCGCGCCTTACCTCGACGGAACTCAGTCCTCTCGGACCGACGATACGTCCCAAACGAGTAGCGTGCCGTCTTGTCCGCCGGTGGTCAGTCGGGTGTCGTCCCGCGAGAACTGAAGCGTCTGCACCGTGCCGGCGTGACCGCGCAGCGTCGTGAGAAGCTTGCCTTTCTTGGCCGACCAAAGCCAGATGGTCGATTCGTATCCGTGCGTGGTCGCGGCAACGAGATGGCCTCGATGCGAAACGGCGACCGCGAACGGTAGTGTCAGCCGATGGCTGAGCCAGTTGTCTCGTCGCCGTTCGTAATCCCAGACGCGGATCGCGCAGGGTATCTCGGTAGCTCTGCCGACGACCACGGGCGACGATTCCAACAAGATTCGCACGCAGGCCAGCCACGGTCCGCCAGGAACGAAGTCGCACGGGACGAGGGCATAGTTGCTGTCGGGGACCTCCCCGAGTTCCTCGCCCGTGGGAAAGCGATACAGACGCACGTTGCGGTCCCACACGCCGACGGCCAACGTCTTGTTATCGGGTGAAAGCCGTACCTGGGGAACGAACTCGCCGTCGACGTCGAAACGCCGGATCTCCCGAGCGCGAGCCACGTCCCAAAATCGCACCGTCTTGTCGGCACCGCCCGAGACCAGTAGGTCGCCGGCCGGGCTGAACGCCAGCGCTCCCGCGGTGACTTGCACGGCGGCGCGACGATGCCCTGTCAGGCGTTTCAGGGTGCGGCCCGACGCGACGTCCCAAAGCTGAATGTCGGCGCCGCGGGCACCCGCGGCGAGCGTCTTGCCGTCGCGGGTCAAGGCGAGCCCGCGGACGCCCACTTCGCTTCCCGGAAGTCGGCCAACCAAACGGCCGGTGGCTGGGTCCCAGCAGAACACCCCCTCGGCGCCGGCCGAGAAGAGCGTCTTGCCATCCGGGGCATGCGCCAAGCCGCTGACGAGTCCGCCATGAGTGTCCCACGCATGGCGACACGTGCCGGACGCGATGTCCCAGAGTGCGATGCGACGGTCGGCGGTGGCCAAGGTCCGGCCATCGGAAGAGACCGAGAAACCACGGCTCACGTAGTGCGGCAACGACAGTCTCGCTCTCTCCACTCGCGTCGCGGCGTCCCAAACGCAAACCGTCCCCCAGTTGCCACGCGAGACGATCGTCTTGCCGTCGGGTAGCCAAACCACCTCCTCGTCGTGGTCTCGGTACTTGGCCGTCTCGTCGAGGAGGCGGCCGGTCTTGGCATCCCAAAAGCGGACGAGGTTGGGGCGCGGCGACACCGCTTCCCCGAGGCGCGGCACGGCTTCGGGGCCTATCGCCACCCCCCCGACAAGCTTCGTTCCCTCGGGAGAGAAGGCGATCGACGTTACCTCATCGCGTCCGCCACCGATGTCGAGATGCTGTTCCAGCGAAGGAACCGCGAGAAGCTTGAGAAGACCAGATCCGCCGACGGCCAGGGTCTGGTCGTCGGGCGAGAACGCGATCCCTCGGGGCGGCTTCGCGTAAATGCGCGTCTGGCGAAGCGTGCGCCGTTCGGCATCCCAAAGATGCACGCTCTTGTTCTCCGGGGAGCACGCCGCGATCCACCGGCCGTTGTGGGACCAGCAGAGGGCCCACAAGCTGGC
>JANLFZ010000564.1:2706-3822 GCA_024653385.1 Thermoguttaceae bacterium
CCCAGCGACCTCCGCCCCTGCACGTCGAGGATTTCGACCCGATTGTCGTGACTGACGGCCAGTCTTGTGCCGTCAGGCGACCAGCTCAGCGCAATGGTGTTCAAAGCGCCGCGAAGCAGCTCGGCAATCCGCGTGCCGGTCTCGGCGTCCCACAACTCGACGACCTCGGAAGGGGTGCTGCCCGGCATACTGGCCGAGGCCACGGTTTTTCCGTCGGGAGAAATCGCCACCGACCAGACACCGAACCGCGGGAGCATGCGGATGGTGCCGCACCGCGCGACCGCACCTTCGGGCAGGGGGTCGCCGTACCGGTCGCGGCGCGGCGCGTCCTGCGGCCAACAGACGCCCGAAATCACGGCGCTCAGCAAGGCGATCGAGAGTCCCGCCCGTACCGGCGCCGCACGACGTCCGGCGCGCGAGAACACCTGAAGTTGGTTCGAAGGGAAGGCTCCTTTGCTCATCATGGTCTTGGAACCGCTTCTGGCCCTCACCGCGCCAGGTTCTCGTACCAGACGAGGTCGTTGGTTCGGCCGGCGATCACCACGAGGTCCGGCCGGCCGTCGGCATTGAGATCGGCCACCACGGCGCCTTCGACGGCGATGCCGCGATCGAGATTCGCGGTTCGGAACTGGCGCGCCTCGGCATCGAGAGGATCGTAGAGCCGCAGCCCGCGGTCCCCACCACGCCACCCGGCCACGATTTCGTCCTGGCCGTCGTCGTCGAAGTCGGCGACCACCAGGGCGTGCCCCTCGACGAGCGATTCGTCGATCACCCGGCGGTGCCAAGGCCCGGTGCTATCCGGCGGCGTGTAGATCACGACCTGATGCCCGTGCCAGGGTTCGATCGCGGCGACGAACGGGCGGTTCGGGCCGAGACGTCCGGGGGCAACTTCGCTCGATCCGCGGGCAGCCCCGGGCTTGTCGCTGACCGGCGGCGCGCCGGCGCCGAGGTGGGTTTTCCGCCACGCGCCGCCCTCGAGGTCGAAGCGATAGATGCCCTCGAAACTGGCGGTCAGGATCTCGTCGCGCCGGTCGGCATCGAGGTCCCCCACCCATAAGCCGTGCAACACGGTGAGCGTCTCGTCGATCTTCCAGATCTCCCATTGGCCCGAGCGCA
>JANLFZ010000565.1 GCA_024653385.1 Thermoguttaceae bacterium
TACGGGCCGGTGACCGCCGTCGACCGCCTCGACCTGAAGGTCAACCGGGGCGAGGTCTTTGGCCTGCTGGGCCCCAACGGCTCCGGCAAGACGACCACCCTGGCGGCCGCGATCGACTACATCAACGAGACCTGCGATCACCACATCATCACGATCGAAGACCCGATCGAGTTCTACCACAAGCATAAGAAGTCGCAGATCAACCAACGGGAGATCGGGGTCGATGTGCCCTCGTTTGCCGAGGCCATCCGCCGGGCGTTGCGCCAAGACCCCGACGTCATCCTGGTGGGCGAAATGCGCGACTTGGAAACGATCGAGGCGGCGATCACCGCGGCCGAGACGGGGCACATCGTGTTCGGGACGCTCCACACCACGGGGGCCCAAGGCACGGTCAACCGCATCATCGACGTGTTCCCGACCAACCAGCAGGAACAGATCCGTACCCAGTTGTCCACTTCGATCATCGGGATCCTCTCGCAAGCCCTCTTGCCCAAGATCGGGGGGGGCCGGGTGGCGGCCTACGAAATGCTGGTCGTGACGCCGGCCATCGCCAACCTCATCCGCGAAAACAAGACGTACCGCATCAACTCCGCGATCCAGACCGGCCACAAGCTCGGCATGCAGCTCTTGGACGACCACATGTTCAAGCTCTGGCGCGACGGCATCGTCGATAAACGCGAAATCCTGGCCAAGGCCAACCATCCCGACGAGCTGGCGGCCAAGATTGCCCGGGCGGAACGCGGCTTGCTGGAAGACGAAGAAGAGGCCAAGCGCCGCCTGGCGGCCGAGGAAGAGGAGGACGAAGGGGAGGAGGCCGCCTGATGGCCGGCGGGAGCAAGGCGGGTTGACCACCGGTCCCACGTTGCCGCAGTCGGAACAGCAGACACTTATCAAGAGCAAACAGATCCATGGCCGTTCGCCGCATCGGACAGATCTTCGTCGACCTGGGGTTCATCAACGACCGCCAGTTGGGCCTGCTTCTCGAAGAGCAGCAGCAACGCCGCGGGGAGATGCTCGGCCAGATCGCCCTGAACATGGGCATGATCAGCGAAGAGCAACTCGCCCATGCTCTGGCCGAGCAGATGGGCCTTCAGGTGATCAACCTCAACGAGGTGGCCATTCCCCCGGAGGTGCTTGCCCACATCTCCGAGCCGATGGCTCAGCTCTACCGGATCATCCCGGTGAGCTTCCGCGACAACACGTTGACGATCGCGATGGCCGATCCCCAGCGGCTGTCGGTGGTCGACGAGTTGCGGAGCTTCTTGGGTTACGACGTGCGATGCGTCGTGGCGCCCGAGCGGGACATCGCCAAGGCCCTCGAACGGTACTACACCGCGGTCGGCGAGAGCGTCGAGACGGTGATCGCCGACATCGAATCGAACGAGGAGCTGATGGCGGCCGCGCAGGCCCTCGAGAGCGAGGGGCCGCTCGATCTGGCCAGCGCCGAGGCCCTGGCCGAGAGCGCCCCGGTGCGCAAGCTCTTGAACATGGTGCTCTTGCTGGCGATCAAGGACCACGCCAGCGACTTGCATTTCGAGCCCTTCGAGAACGAGTTCAAGATTCGAATTCGGGCCGACGGGGTGCTCTACGAGATGGTGCCTCCGCCGCGCCATTTGGCCATGGCGATCACCACGCGGATCAAGGTCATGGCGAACCTCGATATCGCCGAACGGCGCTTGCCGCAAGACGGCCGCATCCGCCTCGCGGTGGGCGGCCACCCGGTGGATTTGCGCGTTTCGGTCCTGCCCACGATGTTCGGCGAGAGCATCGTGATGCGGGTGCTCGACCGGTCCGTGGTCATGCTCGATCTGGACGCGGTCGGCATGGACCCGACCACGCTGGCCACGTTCCGCGAGATCATCCGGCGTCCCAACGGCATCGTGCTGGTGACCGGGCCGACGGGCTCCGGCAAGACGACGACTCTCTACGGCGCTTTGAACGAGCTGAACTGCATCGAGGACAAGTTGATCACGACCGAAGACCCGGTCGAGTACGACATGGACGGGATCGTCCAGATCCCCATCGACCCCTCGATCGGCAACACCTTCGCTCAATGCCTGCGGTCGATCCTACGGCAGGATCCCGACATCATTCTGGTGGGCGAAATCCGCGACCTCGAGACGGCCGAAATCGCGGTCCAGGCGTCGCTCACCGGGCACATGGTCTTCAGCACGCTCCACACGAACGACGCGCCGGGCACGATCACGCGCTTGCGCGACATGGGCATTCCGCCCTTCTTGATCACGGCCACGCTCGAGGCGGTGCTCGCCCAGCGTCTGGTCCGCAAGATCTGCCAGGAGTGCCGCGAGGAGACCGTCCCCAGTACCGAACTGTTGGCCGATTTGGACCTCACGCCCGACGACGTGATCGACAAGAAGTTCTTCCGCGGCCGGGGCTGCGCGCGGTGCAACAACACGGGGTTCAAGGGACGGACCGGCTTGTTCGAGCTGATGCCCATCAACGACGCGCTGCGCGATCAGATCAACCGCGGCGCGTCGACCGAGGCCCTGCGCGACACGGCCTTGCTGTCGGGCATGAGGCCCTTGCGCACCTCGGCCTTAGATAAAGTGTTCGCTGGAATCACCACGGTCGACGAAGCCATTCGAGAAACCGTGCTCGACTAACCCCCAATCCCCAATCCCTCAGATCGACGGGGACCAAGCCATGCCGACTTTCCAGTTCGAGGCGATGGACGCCACCGGCCAGGAGATCAAGGACGTCATCGAAGCGCCCAGCCAGGAAGAAGCGCAGGCCACGATCCGGCAGATGGGGTACTTCGTCACGAAGATCACCGTCAAGAAAGGCCGGAAGGGGGCGGCGGAAAAGAAGAAGGGGGCCAAGAAAGGCAAGACCTTCGCCCTGGGCGGCGTCAGCTCGAAGACCCTTTGCACCTTCACCCGGAACCTCTCGATCCTCCAGGACGCGGGACTCCCCATCCTCCGCAGCCTGAGGATCCTCGAGGGCCAGTCGAAGCCGGGGGCACTCAAGAATTGCCTCATCGACGTCTGCGACGAGATCGAAGGCGGGGCCACCCTCTCCGAGGCCATGGCCAAGTCGCCCAAGGCGTTCAACCGCCTGTACGTGAACATGATCAAGGCGGGCGAGGCGGGCGGGGCCCTCGAGACGATCCTCCAGCGTCTGGCCGAGTTCCAAGAACGTTCGCAGGACCTGCGCCGCAAGGTCAAAGGCGCCCTAATCTACCCGATCGCCGTCGTGACCTTCGCCGTGGGCATCCTCGTGTTCATCATGCTCAAGATCGTGCCGGCCTTCCAGAAGATCTTTGCCGACTTCGGCGCCGATCTGCCGGCCATCACCCAGGTGCTGATCAACGCCTCGTACCTCACCGCGAACTACTGGTACTTGCTGCCCGGCGTGCCCATGGGAATCTGGCTGTTCATCAAGCTGGTGCGCAAGTTCGGCCCGGGGCGCTACGGGTGGGACCTGTTCTTGCTCAAGCTGCCGATCTTCGGGCAGTTGGTCGAAAAGAACATCGTCGCCCGGACCACGCGCACCCTCGGCACGCTCGTGGCCAGCGGCGTGCCGATCCTCGAGGCGTTGCACATTACCAAGGAGACCTCGGGCAATGCCGTGTTCGAGAACCTCTACGGCAAGGTCCTCGAGGCGATCCGCGAGGGCGAGTCGATCGCCCAGCCGCTGAAGGAGTACTCGCGTCCGGGCTTCCACCCCGTGGCCTTGTTCTTCTGGTTCATGTTCGTCGCCGGTCCCGTGGGCGTGCTCATGTACTTGCCCAAGATGAACGCGAAAGTCGTCGACGACATGGTGGTGAACATGGTCGACGTGGGCGAGGAGTCGG
>JANLFZ010000566.1 GCA_024653385.1 Thermoguttaceae bacterium
ATGCTGGCCCACACCTGGGCCAGCATGAAGAAGATCAGAAGCTGAAAGGTGACGTCGATCATGGGGGTCATATCCATCGCGAGATCCTCGGGCGCCTGGCGCCGAAACCTTGCCCGCGCCCCGCCGATCTCCGCCTCGATATCCGGGCCGGCCACGGAGGCCTGACGCAGGCAGGCGGCCAGGGCGGGAACCTCCGTGACCGGCATCCAGGTCTGCTCCCCGGACCGGCGCACCTGGTCATCGGCCGAGATGCGCCCGCCGGACGCCAGACGGATCAGGGTATCCATGCGCACCGGGCCGTAGACCTTGCCCAGCGAGACCACCTTCAGTTCCATCATCTCGGCGGACATCGGGTGCGCTCCTCGTGTTCCTTCAAGCCGCGACCCTTCCGAGACGGTCGTGCGGCACGGACGGGCCGGAAGATCCCTCGCGCGGGGTTCACGTCTTGCGGGCAGCCAACTGGGGCTGGAGATTCAACGCGGCCTCGGCCGCGCGCTGAAGCTCCAACTCGAACCGGTTGACCCGCTCGCGGAACATCGTGTAGGCGAAAATCAGGGGAATGGCCAACAACAGCCCCTCGGCGGTCGTGTACAGGGCCATGCCGATGTCGTTGGCCAGGTCGCTGGGGTTCACCTTGGTGACTCCCGCGATCTTGCCGAACGCCAGAATCATCCCCCACACGGTACCCAACAGGCCGAACATCGGGGCGAGCTTCGCAAACACCAGCACCAGCGGCAAGAGGAAATTGAGGTCGGGGATGATCTCCAGCTCGATGAGGTTGGCCATCGCGTTGCGCGTGGCCACCTTGCCCTGGTCGCACGTCTGTAGCGCCGCGGTAAACACCTTGGGAATGACCCCGGGCTCTTGCGCGCACAGGTCCAATGCCGCCTTGCGGCCGCCCGTCGCAAGCTGCTCCTTGAATCGCGTGAGAAAGTCGGCCAGGTCGGTCTTGGCCTGATGGTTCAGCCAGATGCGCCATACGACCACCGTCACGCTGGCGATGCTCAGTGCGGCGAAGATCGTGGTGAAAATGGGGCCGTTGGCCTCGACAACATGTCGGATGCCTTCCACGGAACGCTACTCCTTGACAACGGTTGCCCTATTTCAACGTCTGCGCGATGACGCGCACGCCGTACTTGCCGCCTTCACGAACCACCAAGAAGATGGTCTGCGCGATCTCGTCTTCGGTCTTGTTCTGGTACTCGCACTCGAGGCGCGCCATGCGTTCTTCGAGTTCGGTGGGGAGGAACATCACCATGAGGTCCGCGCGAGCGATCCCCAGGTAGTGGCACACGTCGATCACCGTCTCGCGCTTTTCGTTGGTCCAATAGATGCGGTTCTCGTCGCTGAGGTCCTTCTCTTGCGTCGAGCGAAGCGCCGGATCGCTGGCGTGGTAGACGTAGAGCCACTTGTCGCCCTTGGCCGGAAAGGCGATCACGCCGCCGAGGCCTTCGATCTGGATCAGGTAATCGCGGACCGCCTCGCCGCGGATGCCGCGCGATTCGATCCTCAACATCCAGCGGACCAGTCGCTCGCCGCGGCCTTTGCTGCTTGTCCCGCCGCTGCCGCCGGCCTTGCCCGGCACCCCCTGCCTCATGCGGTCGCGCAGTCGTCTCTTGGCGTCTTCAATGCGCTTTTGGGCGTCGGACGCTTCTCCGGGATCCAGGCTCGGCAACGGAAACGCGGCCGGTTTCTCTTGCTCGAGCACCGGCGGCTTCAGCTCGAGCGGCTCCCGGCTCATCTCGGGCAGGTCGGGTTTGGCGGTCTTCGCCTCGGCCAACTGGTCGCTGACCGGCTCGCCCGCCTCGGGCGTCGCGCCGACCCCCTCGGCCGCCTCGGGATCGGGCCCGACGAGAATCGTCGACACCGCGGGCGGCACGGGGTCGCGCAAAACCAGTTGGCGCGCAAGCACGATCACCAGCACGATCACCAGGAGGTGAAACGCGATCGAGATGGCCGTCGACCAGGGGAACTCGCCGTGAGGCGAGTAACGCTTCCACCAGGGAAGCCCCGACTCGATCAAACCGTCCAGCGCGCGATTGCGGATGGTCTCGGGCATGACGAGCACGCGGTGCGGCCGGAATCTGCCTAGGCGTGGGATACCCCACTGGTCATTATAGTGGAACCCGCCCCGCCCGCAAGCAACCCAATCGCCGGCCGGGTCTCTCGGAACGCGGCCGCGCCGCGATATACTATCTTCATGAGCACCGACCCGACGATCTCGCAAGGCGGCCCCGACCGTCGCCGGTCCCAAGAGATGAGCCTAAGGCGCGGGCCGCCGCCGTCGGCCGTGCCGGGTTACGATCTCGAGCGGTTCCTGGGCGCCGGCGCCTATGGGGAGGTTTGGGTCGCCATCGAGCGGAACACCGGCCGCCGCGTGGCGATCAAGTTCTATGCCCACCGAGGCGGGCTCGATTGGTCGCTCCTTTCGCGGGAGGTCGAGAAACTCGCGTTCCTGTTCGCCGACCGCTACGTGGTGCAGCTCATTGCCGTGGGATGGGATGCAGACCCCCCCTACTACGTGATGGAGTACATCGAGCAAGGCTCTCTTGCCGAGCGGCTCCAGTTCGGCACGCTGCCCGCCGCCGAGGCGGTCGAGTTGTTCCGCGAGGTCGTGGTCGGGCTGATCCACGCGCACGGCAAAGGCGTGCTGCACTGCGACCTCAAGCCGGCCAACATCCTTCTCGACCAGGACGGCAAGCCTCGCCTGGCCGATTTCGGCCAGTCGCGTCTCTCGCACGAGCAGGCGCCCGCTTTGGGCACGCTGTTCTACATGGCCCCCGAGCAAGCCGATCTGTCGGCCGTGCCCGACGCCCGCTGGGACGTCTACGCGCTGGGGGCCCTGTTGTACTCGATGTTGACGGGCGAGCCGCCCCACCGCACCGAGGCGCTGGTGCGCCAGTTGGAACGGACCACGGACCTCCAAGAGCGCTTGGCGATGTACCGCCGCGCGATCCGCAAGGCGCCGCCGCCGGAGGCCCATCGCGACGTGCCGGGCGTGGACCGGGCATTGGCCGAGATCATCGACCGGTGCCTGGCGCCGGATCCCCAGCGCCGGTATCCCAACGTGCAATCGGTGCTCGATGCGTTGGATGCCCGGGCGGTGCGCCGCGCCCGCCGGCCCGCCATGGTCCTCGGCGCCATCGGCCCGCTCGTCCTCCTGGCCGTGGTCTCGCTGTTCGCCTGGCAGGGGTTCAGCACGGCGGTTCGGCAGTTCGAGCACGACATCACCCAACGGGCCTTGGCGAACAACCAGCTCAGCGCGTTGCGCGTGGCGGATATCGCCTCGCGGGAGTTGCAGCGGCGGTTCGAGGCGGTCGAGCAGGTCGCCGGCTCGCCCGAGTGGCGCAAGGCCATCCTCAAGGCCGTGGCCGATCCCGAACTCGCCTCGCTCTTGGACGAGCTGAGCGACCCGAAATGGGCCGACAAGCAGCTTTCCGCCGACCAGCGCCAGGCGTGGAAGGCCCTGCGCGCGCGCTTCCGAGACCATCCCGCGCGCAAGGCCCTCCAGAAGACGTTTGCCGAGTTGCTCCCCTCGTGGATGTTGCCGCCGGAGGCCGAGGGCGAGGAGGCCGAGGGCCAGGCGGCGAGTTGGTTCTTCTGCGACGCGCACGGCGTTTCGACGGTCCGCGCCCCCGAGTCGGAAACGATCGGCATCAACTTCGCGTGGCGGAGTTTCTTTCACGCGCACGACGACGACCAGGACCGCGCCTGGCGCCCCGGCCCGCTCGACTTGCTCCAAGAGACGCGGCTTTCGGCCGTGTTCCAGAGCCAGGCCAGCGGCCATT
>JANLFZ010000567.1 GCA_024653385.1 Thermoguttaceae bacterium
CTCGACGGGCAAGGGGGCGTAGCCGCGGGCCCGGCGAGTTGAACCTCGACGGCCCGACGGTGTTGGCCCTGGGCGGCCATCTGAAGAATACGGTGGCCCTGGCGAAGGACTCGCACGTGGTGCTCAGCGCGCACGTGGGCGATCTCGACAACGTGCCGAGCGTCGAGGTCCACCAGCGCGCCGCAGCCGATCTCTTGGAGTTCTTCCAGGCCGAGCCCCAGGTCATCGCCTGCGACCTGCACCCTGACTACGCTTCGACCCGGCACGCCGAATCCTTGGCAGCACGCCGGCGCGTGCCGCTGGTTCGCGTGCAACACCACCACGCCCACGTGGCCGCTTGCATGGCCGAATATGGCCTGGAAGGGCCCGTCTTGGGGTTCGCGTGGGACGGCACGGGCTACGGGGACGATGGGACCGTCTGGGGAGGCGAGGTGCTCTGCTGCCAAGGTGCGACGTACCGGCGAGTGGCCCACCTGCGCACGTTTCCCCTTCCGGGCGGCGATAAGGCCGCGCGCGAGCCTCGCCGTTCGGCCATCGGCGTGTTGCACGAGATCTCGGCCGACGAGGCCCCAGGGATTGCCGAAGCCTGGTTTCCGCCCCACGAACTGGCGGCGGTCGTCGCCTTGCTTGCCCGCCCGAGACTCTGTCCGCGCACCAGCAGCCTCGGCCGGCTGTTCGACGCCGTGGCCGCGCTGTGCGGCCTCTTGGCGGACGAAACCGGACGGGCGACGCTCAGTTTCGAGGGTCAAGCCGCCATGGCCCTGGAGTTCGCCGCCGATCCCGAGTGCCTCGAGGCGTACCCGCTGCCGCTTTCCCCCGGCGAGCCGGCCGTGGCCGACTGGGAGCCATTGGTCCGGGCGGTGCTGGCCGACCGGGCGGCCGGCGTTCCCGTGGCGATCATCAGCGCCCGGTTCCACAATGCCTTGGCCGACTGGGCCGTAAAGACCGCGTGCCGCTTCGCCGGCGCTTTCGGCGCCAAGGGCGGGGCACCGATCGTCCTGGGGGGCGGATGTTTCCAGAACGCCTTGCTTGCGCGCCGGGTTTCCCAGCGGCTTGGCGCCACGGGCCACCGAGTCTTCCTCCCGAGCGCGATCCCGACCGGCGACGGCGGAATCGCCTTGGGCCAGGCTTTCGTGGCGCGCGCCGCCTTCCGGTCGATTCGCCGATACCCATCAACCCGAGAGACAAGCCATGTGCCTGGGCATTCCGGGAAAAGTGATCGAGACATTTCAGAATGACGACCTGCCGATGGCCAAGGTCGACTTCGGCGGCATCGTCAAGGAAGCGTGCCTGGCCTACGTGCCCGAGGCTCAGGTGGGCGACTACGTCATCGTGCATGTGGGCTTCGCCATCAGCCGCGTCGACGAGGCCGAGGCCCGCCAGATCTTCGCGTACCTCGAAGAGATCGGGGAGTTGGCCGAGGCAGAGCAACGCGGCACGACGAACGGCGGGACACCATGAAATACGTCGACGAATACCGCGACCCCGCGCAGGTCCGCCAGCTTGTCGAGCGAATCCGCCGGATCACCACGCGGCCCTGGAAGATCATGGAAGTCTGCGGCGGGCAGACGCACTCCATCGTGCGGTTCGGGCTCGATGAGCTGTTGCCCAAGGAGATCTCGCTGATCCACGGGCCGGGTTGCCCGGTGTGCGTTACGCCGATCGAGATCCTCGACCAGGCCATGGCCATTGCCGCAAAGCCCGAGGTGATCTTCTGCTCGTTCGGCGACATGCTCCGCGTGCCGGGTTCGCGAAAGGACCTCTTAACCGTCAAGTCCGAAGGCGCCGACGTGCGCATCGTCTACTCGCCGATGGACGCGCTGGCCCTGGCGCGCAAGTACCCGGATCGGCAGGTGGTGTTTTTCGCCGTGGGCTTCGAGACGACCGCGCCGGCCAACGCCATGGCCGTGGTGCAGGCGGCGCGCCTGGGGGTCAAGAACTTCTCGATTCTCGTAAGCCACGTGCTCGTCCCCCCGGCGATCCGCGCCGTGCTCGCATCGCCGTCGTGCCAGGTCCAGGGATTTCTCGCCGCCGGCCACGTCTGCACGGTCATGGGACTCGACGAATACCGCGTGCTCGCCGCGCAGTACCGCGTGCCGATCGTGGCCACGGGGTTCGAGCCGTTGGACATCCTTCAGGGCGTGGCCATGTGCGTCGCGCAGCTCGAGCAGGGCCGCTTCGAGGTCGAGAACCAGTACGCGCGGTCGGTGCGCGCCGAGGGCAATCGCCAGGCGATGCGGATCCTGGCCGAGGTCTTCGAGCCCGCGCCGCGCAAATGGCGAGGCATCGGCACGATCCCGGCCAGCGGACTGGCCCTTCGACCGGCATTTGCCGAGTTCGACGCGGCCCGGCGGTTCGGGGTCGCCGCGATGACGGCCGACGAGCCGGCCGAGTGCATGGCGGGCGAGGTGCTCCAGGGGCACCGCAAGCCGCACGAGTGCCCCGCCTTCGGCGTGGCGTGCACGCCCGACCGGCCGCTCGGGGCGCCGATGGTCTCGTCCGAAGGCGCCTGTGCCGCCTACTACCGCTACCGGCGCCATGGGCGCGCCGCCTTGTGACGCGAGGGCGCCGGACGGCCTTATCCGAACGCCCGGCGGATCTCGTCCATGTGGCGCGGGCAGGCGATGCGCGGGTCTTCCTCCTCTTCGTACTCGAGCACGATGTAACCGCGGTAGCCGGCCTCGACGAGCATCTTCTTCAGCCGCGCGTAGTCGCTCTTGCGCCGCTTGCCGCCGGGACCCGAAACCGTCACCTTGATCTGCACGTTCAGCGCATACGGTGCGATCTTCTCCAGCTCGGCGTACGGATCCTCGCCTTGGAAGTTGCCGCTGTCGAAATTCACGCCGAACCAGGGGCTCTTGACGTCGCGGACCAGGCGGAGCATCCCGTCGGCGGTCGCGGTCAGCCCGCCGTGGTTCTCCAGAGCCAGGAAGACCCCATGCCGGCCCGCGTGCTCGCAGCACTCCTCGATGCCCTCGACCGCGAGCCGGTGGGCCTCGTCGGCCGATTGGCCCGCCTTCGGGCTGCCCGAGAAGATCCGGATGACCGGCGCACCGAGAATCTCGGCGTATTCGATCCAGCGTTTGACCATCGCCAGTTGCTCGTTGCGTTTCGGGCCGGGCGGATGGCAGAAATCGTTCCCGACGGCCGTGCCGGAGATATCCAGTCCAAGCCGAAAGGCAAGGTGCTTGAGCCGACGGAGGTATTCCGGCGTAACGTCCCTGGGGAAATAGTAGGCGGTCGGCTCGGTGCCCTCGAGCCCCATCGCGGCACAGTCGGCGAGGAAGTCCTCCAACGTCAGCTTGGGCGGGTTGCCGGTCAGCAAGTTCCGGTAGCTATACCCCGCGAGGCTGAACTTGAACTTCGCCGTGCCGGTGCGCCGGATGGGCTCGACGGCCGGGCAGGGGGTGGGGGCGATCGCCCCCGACATGCCGCCGAGGGCCCCGGCTGCCAGGAATGAGGTAGTACGCAGGAAAGCCCGACGGCTCGATCGTATCGTCATGAGGTGCGTCTCCGGTGCCGGCGCAAAGGCTCAGAACCCGCCCAGGGTTTCCGAACCGCGCGTGGTGCTCAGGCCCCGCCAGACGTTGATGTCGATCGTATCCGAGATGAAGCGTGCCGAGCCATCGCCCATGCCGACCTGCACCCCGCCCGGATGCCGGCTGCGTGCGCCGAACATGGTCGGGTCGGTGGTCGTCGAGACGGCACAGGGGAGGTTCTCCTCCGGCCGATTGTTGCAGTAGCTGGCGGTGTAGATGCGGTCGGGGATCGTGCTGTTG
>JANLFZ010000568.1 GCA_024653385.1 Thermoguttaceae bacterium
GGACGGCGCGCCGGTGCAGGGGACCATTACCGGTCGGCGCCGTCCAATCCCAAATCGGCCAGCGCCGACGAGCCGTAGAGCGATTCCAGGCCGAACGTGCCGTCGCCGGTGGTCAGATCGCGGATCACCAGCCGGTCGCCGTCGGGACCGATTTCGGCCTTGAGTTTGTCCGGGGCCGCCGCGTTGATCCGCTCGAGGACCTGGCCGAGCGTGATCTCCTTGTCCACCTGGGAGGAGCCGGGAACGATGGGCGACAAGTCGATCGTGCCGGTCGTGCCGTCGCGGAGCGTAAACCGGATGTCGGCAAGCGACGTATGAAAGACCACGCCGTTGCCGTCGTTCAGCGCGTCGAGTCTCAAGCTGGAATAGAGACCTACCAGGTCGCGGCCGTCGGCGACGCCGGCAGCCACGTTGATTCCATCGAGCCCCAGGGCCGCCGCCGTGGTCCCTCCGCCGACCTCCTCGACCTGAAGATTGGCGGCGGTCTGGCCGGTCCGGTCGATCAGGCGGATGGCGTCGCCCTGAGCGACGGCGGTCACGCGGATCGTGCTGTTCGAGTTGATTCTTTCGAGGATCTCGTCGAACGACTGGACCGTGCCCAGATCGATCTCGGCGCTGGCGCCGCTGCGGTCGGTGATGCGGATCTTGCCGCGCGGAACGCCCTGCCCGGCGTTCAGCAACTCCAACGGGGTGGCCCGCTCGACATGGGCCCCGAAGCGGAAACTCAGACTGCCGGCTCCGATGGGGTCTTGCTTGGCACGCACCCCGCCGCTGAGCCATTGCTGGTTCTGGACCACCCGCAGGGGGGTAAACTGGTGCGTCCCGATGGCCGGGTTGCCAGTCACCACGGCGGCCAGCGCGGTGCTGTCGCTCGACGAGGCGGCACGGGCGGAAAAGACCTTCTCCTTGCCGAGGTTTCGCGCGACGTACTGCACCGAGGCCAACAGCGCGGTCAGCTCCGTCACCGCGGCCTGTTCGGTCTGCATGGCCTCGATCCGCGTCTTGAGCAGGTCGCGGGGCTTCGCCGCCAGGGCCATGAGCTGATCCACGGTATCCTGGATCGGGATCCCCGTGATCAGACCGGTGCTCGACTGGATACTCGCCATGCACGAGGGCTCAGCGCAGGGCACAACTCGGCCGCCTCAAAAAGGTATCGGTTTGCGCGGACGGCAGGGTTTACTTATTCTGCGGGGATGGAACTCGGGATTAGGGACTGGGAGCGGCCCATACTAACCCGAAGCGCCAGCGAGGGCCCTACCACCGATACGGTCTCAACGCACCAGCGCGGGCCGGATCCGGGGGGCCCTCGCTGGCGCGTCGGGTTGGTGTGGTCTTGGCCCGCCGCGGCGAATACGAGCCCTTAGGCTCGATAGGGAGCAATCGTTCGGCCACCGTCGACCGGCAGGCAAACACCGGTAACGAATTCGTTCTCGATCAAGAACAAAGCGGCATGGGCAACGTCCTCGGGCCGGCCCTCGCGTTGCACCAGCGTGCCGGCAATCGCCGCCGCGCGTTCTTCCGCCGGCAAGTCGTCGGGAAGCATCACCGGCCCGGGGAGGATGCAGTTGACCCGGATGCGCGGATTGCGCTGGGCCAGCTCGACGGCGAACATGCGGGTCATTGTGGGGATCGCCCCCTTGGACAAGAAGTAGGCGGGGTAACCCGAGTAGGGTCGAGCGATCGCCCAATCGGCGATGGTGACGATGGCACCCCCCTTAGGCTGCCGGACCATGATCAGCCCGGCTTGGCGGCAGCACAGGAACGTCGCCAAGGCGTTGATCTCGAACTGCCGCCGCACGTCGTCGGCGGTCGTCGTTTCCAACGGCTTGGGCTCCCAAACCGCCGCGCAAGTGACCAAGGCGTCCAAACGGCCAAAGTGTTCCGCCACGTCGCGAAACAGGCGATTCACCTCGGTCTCGACCGCCAGATCGGCCTGGAAGCCCTCGGCGCGCACGCCATGCTGCCTGAGCCGCGTGAGGGCCTCGGCCGCCTCGGCGGCCGCGGTGCGGTAGTGCAAGGCGATGTCGTATCCCCGCGCTGCCAGCGCGGTCGCCACCGCGCGACCCACCCGGCGGCTTCCCGCGCCGGTCACCAACGCCACCGGGTTTTGGTCCGTCGCAACCATGAACGGTTACTCCGTGCTTCGACAAGGCCTTAACCTACCACGGCGGTCCGCCCGCTCCAAGCGACCCACATGCCTCGCAGCTGGCGTGCTTCGGCCGGCACGGCTATGATCAGCGTGGTGGCGGCGATCCGAAGGGACGGTTTCCGTCCTGTCGCCTCGAGGGAACACACCATGGCGAGCCAGCGGCCCGAACTTGTCGTCTACGAGAGCACCGCGGCGTTCGATGCCAGCCGCATCCAGGCCGCGGCGGTCTATTGCAGCGACGGACGCTTTGGCGAGCCGATGGACGATTTTCTTCACACGTCCCTTCAGTTGCCGCGTTACGACCGGCTGGCGCTGCCGGGCGGGGCAGCCTGCCTGGCCGGCCATTTCCGCGGCTATCGGCAGCGCGATGCCCTCGAGGAGGCGTTGCGGTTCCTCATCGCGGCTCATGAGTTGCGACGCATCGTCTTGATCGCCCACAGCGACTGCGCGTATTACACGCACTGGCTGGGGGTCTCTGGTCCGGAATTGGAAGAGCGGCAATGCGACGATCTTCGATCGGCGGCCGCCCGGATCGCGCGGGTGGCTCCGTTGCTTTCGATCGAAGGGTATTTCGCACGGCGGTGCGGCGCGGGGGTCCGTTTCGAGCGGGTGCCCTTGTCGAGTCCGTGACCTCGCCTCCTCGCGGCGCACGGTGGATTGCGGGGTGAATTGTCTTGCGCCCGACTTTGGACGAGTTGCGGACGACCCTTGGGGCATTTTGAGAGGCGACGAGAAACTGGCCGGGCGGATCGTTCCGGTGGCGACCCACCGCAATCCCCCATCGAGCGGGGACCTCTGGGCCGATTTGCCCTCCGGAGTTTTTCGTTGACACTCATTTCTTGCCTGTTTAGAATCGACGGTAGGCCCTACGTCCCCTGCCGCCGTTGGGGTTACGTCCGCTACCGGAAGCCCGATCAGCCATCCGTCTTCCTCCGGCCAGGGGTCCTTTTCGGGAAGAGGCACCTACAGACGACCGCGAAGCGTGCGCCGGCCGACGCTTCGACGGGACAGGAGCATCCACCACATGGCGCGCGAAAACCAGGGTCTTCAGATCGCGTTGATCGCCTTCGTCATGCTGACGGTCATCTTCGGTGTGACGACGTTCCTTTTCTACAAGCAGTACGACGAGCAGAGAATTCAGGCCGAGACTGCCAAGAAAGAAAAGGGCGACGCCGACACCGCCCGCGCCGAGACCGAAAAGGCCAACAAGGAGCTGAAGCGGCTCATCGGCGTGGCCGAGACCGAGGACATGGCCGCCATCTCGAACACCGCGAACGACGACTTCAATCGGCACGGTGGGGCGAGCTTCAAGGACGAGAAGAACTACCGCAAGCTCTTGGCCTACCTCGATGTGGCGCTGCACGACAAGGATCGGGAGTTGGCCGACGTCAAGAAGACGAACGACGACTTGAGCAAGCAGCTCAAGGCGCGAGCGGGCATTACCCAGCCTCAGATCGACACGGCGATGGCCGACGCTCAGGCCCGGACCAACGACCTCAAGGCCGAGCGCGACAAGTTCAACCAGGACCGCGCCAACCTGAACAGCGAGAAGGACGACCTTGCCGCGAAGCTCGACAAGGCGAAGAAGAACATGCAGGCGCTGATTGCCAAGGGCCAGGAG
>JANLFZ010000055.1:0-1172 GCA_024653385.1 Thermoguttaceae bacterium
TCGGCGGCGGCGGCGGCTTGCTGGGCCGCCTCGGCCGCGGCTTGCTTGGAACTCTCGCCCGGCTGCTTCTCGGCCGCCTTGAGCTGGTCGGCCACGCGCTGCATCGACGGGCCGGCTTCCTGAACCAGCTTGGCCGCTTGGGGCGCGGCCTTGTCGATCATTTTGGCCGCCTGATCGGCCGTTTGGCGCGCGCCGGCCTGATCCTCGCCAAGCTGCCGGGCCTCGTCGGCCTGAAGGCCGGCTTCCTGGGCCGCCTCGTGCGACTCTTGAGCGATGGCCCGTTCCTGAGCCGCGGCCTTTTCGAGCATTGCCGCGGCCTGGGCCATTTGGGCGATCTGCTCGGCCATTTGCCGGCGCTTCAGGTCGGCCAATGCCTGATTGATCTCGGCGATCGCGCGTTCGATGGCCTGCTCGACGTTCTCCGCGGCGTGGCGCCGGTCGGGGGGCTCGGGCCGATCCATCTGCCGGGCGGCGTGCTCGGCCGCGCGCTCGGCCTGTTCGATGGCGGCATCGACCGGGGCCGGCAGATCGCGGTTTTCCGGGACCTTCGCCAGGTCCTTGGCGATCTGGGCCTCCATCGGCTTGGCCTCCTGCGGCTTTGGTTCAGCCGCCTGGGTAGCCCGCTCTTGATCCTTCTGGATCTTCTCGAGGTCCTTCTTGGCCGCCTCGAGGTCGCGGATCGTCTTGTCCAGGTCCTGCGGCGCGTCGGCCAGTGCCTGAGGGGCCGCGTCGCGGACCTGCTGGGCGGCCTTTTCGAGGCGGTCGACGACCTGGTTTTGCCGTTCGACCGCGTCCGCCTGCTTGCCCTCGAAGATCTTCTCGGCGGCCTGGCCGGCGGCCTCCTCGGCCTGTTCCAGCGTCGCGTGGGCCTCGGGGACGTTTTCCGCGGCGCGGGCCAACTCTTCGAGCTGCTTCTCGATGGCGCTTTGCTCCTGGGCAAGCTGTTTCGATTGGTCGGGCTGCGACAGGTCGGCCTGCTGGGTCTCGGCGCGGACGTTCTTCTGCTCCTGAGCCAGTTCGCGAATGCGCTGTTCGACCGACTCCCGGCTGCTCTCGGGGGTCAACAGCCCCTGGGCCCGCTCGATGGCCTTGAGCAGCTCGAGGAGGGCGTTGATGACGGCGTCCTGGTTCGTCGCGGCGTCGGCGAACCGGGTCTGTTCGAGGTTCCGGAC
>JANLFZ010000055.1:1182-5142 GCA_024653385.1 Thermoguttaceae bacterium
CGTCGTCCACCTTTCGGCCGGTCAGGATTTCCATGCCCTTGGTCGCCTCGGCGCCGACCGGGCCGCCCCAGCCGGCCACTTCCTTGAGCAGGTCCTTCAGGCGGAGGTACAGCTCCTTGACGTCGCGCTGGTCCTGGGCGGTCGACAGGGTCACCTCGTCGCGTTTGGCCTGGGCCAGTTCGGGAAGGCCCTGGGTAAGCTTGAGCACCTTGCGCTGCAACTCGATGATCTGGCGCACCTGAGCGGCCATCTCGGCCACACGGAGGCGCCGCAAGAGGTTCTGCCGCTCGATCAGAAGCTGGATGAGCACCTCGCGGCTTTTCTGCCGGGCGGCCAGGAAGGTCGTCGAGCGGGTATCGCCGGCCTCGGCCTGGAGCTTCATCAGCAGTTCGACCACCCGGGGCATTTCGGCCTCGATCAGCTTGTCGAGGTTCGCCCGCATCGACCGCAACTCGCGGTAGAGGTCGCCTTTCTCCATGCCGTTCTCTTCGAGTTGCCGGATTTGGAGATCGACGATGCCCGTGACCAGTTCGCGGGCCATCGCCCGCACCCGCTGTTGCTTTTCCTGTTTGTCGAGGATGCTCTCGCGTTGGAGGCTTTGGGCCGGGGCCGCCGCGGCGGCAACGAGCCAGAGGACCGCTCCGAGCATCCTTGGGCGCAGCGTCTTCATTTGGATTCCCCCACGCTGATCTGGGTTTGGATCATGGTATCGACCTGGCGGAGCGACTCGCGTTCCTGTTCGGCCATCGCCGCCAGCACGCCCTGTTCGTCGGTCACTTGAAAGACCATGGGGTCGCTCAGGGCCGACTTGCCGCGTTCGGGATCGCCGCGGAAGTCGATCGCCCGAAGCGTCACCTTGACCTGATCGCCCTTGACGGCCCCCAGCGGCGCGAGGTTGAGCACGAACTTCGCTTCGCGCTCGTCCCGCTGGGGAAGGCTTTTCGGCGGTGCGTCGCCGGGGCGAAGCTCGAAGACCGTGATTTCGGGTTTTTCCTCCTCGCGCCCGTCGGCGTGGAGGATCTCCGGAATCAACGAGATCTTCGCCAGCCCGTAGTCGTCGGACGCCGCGTAGCGGATCGTCGGCCTCGCCGTCGGGACGACATAGTGGGTGATGATCGAGGCGGTGACCTGGGGCGGATGGTCGGTCTTGATGCGCACGACCCCTTCGATGGGCCGTTCGAGTTGCAGGCCGTCGATGTCGGTCACCTGAAGGACGTACCGCACCGGCTCGACGACGTGGGCCAAGGGGAAGGGGTTCTGGGGTTTTTCGGTGCCGGGCGCTTCGTACAGTTCGTCGGGAAGCACCCACTCGTCGGTGCCGCCTTCCGGCGGCTTCGGACCGTGCCGGCGCAGGGCAAAGGACCGGCCGTCGATCGCCAGGGTGGCCTCCTGAAGCTCCTTGTCGGAAAACACCCGAAGGCCCACGCGCGAGTTCTCGATCACCGAGATCTGGCGCAGGTCCTTGAAGACCTCGGGGGCGGAGCCCGCGTACCCGGGCGGCGAGACTTCCAACTGCACGTCGACGGTCGGCGGCGGCACCAACTCGATGCGGACCGGCTCGGTCCAGGCGTCGCCAAGGTAGAGCAGGCAATCGGCCGAATCGACCAGGCGAGCCAGTTCGCCGCGGTACAAGGCCGACTCGTCGCTGGTGCGTTCCAAGAGCACCGAGGCCGCCAGACCGTGCTCGCCCTTGAGCCGGGCCGAGCCCGAAACCGGAAGGGTTCCCGAGCAGCGCACCTCGAACCGCACGGGCTGACCGTAGGGGCACTTGACCCGCGTCGTCCCCCAGGCCAGGTCGAGTTCGTGGCCGTTGATTCTGGCCGCCTCGATCGTCGTGGCCGTCGGATAATGTGCCGCGCCGAGCAGGAGGCGGTTGAAGAAGACCGCGACGTGCTGGGGAAAGACGGCGGCCAGCACGCCCAACACCCGGCAGGTGGCAGCCAACAGGCCGACGCGGCGTTTCAGGGGCGTTTCGGGCACTTCGGCCTGGGGTTCGACCTGGGCGATGGTTTGGGCGGTCTGGTCGATGACCGCCTGCTCGAGTTGGACGGAGCCCCAGCGCGGGGCCTCGGGCGATTCGAACTCCAGCGCGGCGATCACGTCGGTGTCGATGTGCCGCTGGCGTTCGATCAACAGGGCCATGTCGAGGTCGTCCTCCGACTGCCAAAGCCACGGCGCGGTCACGCGGCGGCACGCCCACACCACCACGCCGGCGGCGAGGACCGACAGGACGATCCGCTCCGGCTTGCCCATGCGCAGGCTCCAGTCGGCCGCGAACAGCACGGCGAGGACCCACAGGACCACCAGGGCCAGCCCACTGTAGGCGATCACCCAGCGGGCCAGCCTTCGGCGGCGGCGGAGTCGGACCAGGCGGCGGCGGAGTTGCGAGAGTCTCGTCATGGCAGATTCACCCACTTGCGTCCCAGCCACTCGCCCAGCATCAACGCCGACACCAGGGCGAACGCGAACCAGGTGTTCCAGAGCGGGATGACCTCGACATCGGTTTCGGTCTTGGCCACCAGCCGGATTTCGTCGGCCAGCCGGGCGGCGCTAGCCAGGTCGTAGCTCTTGCCGCCGGTGGCGTCGGCCAGCGCCTGCTGGAGCGCGGCGTTGCGCACCGCCCGTTGCCGCTCGACGGACACGCTGGCCACGCGGAACGTCGTCTCGACGTGCTCCTGGGCGATCGGATCGTGCACGCGCGCCCGGTACTCGCCGCCCATCACGACGGGGAACCGGGCTTCGAACACGCCCTCGCGGAGCTGCGTGACGGCCAGCGCCCGGCGGCCCGGCTGGTCCGAGGCGCCGGAAGGGGGCACGATCAGTTCGGCGGACAGCTTCCGCCCGGGAAGCCGCGACTCGGCCAGCGGCTTGTAGTTCTCGTCGTAGGCCTCGACGGTCAACAGCACCTGGTCGTTGGCCTGGTACTGCGGCCGGTCGGTCCGCACGACGAACCGCTTGCCGGCCCCCAGGGCGTGGCGCGAGGCCAAGCGGTGGATCAACTGGCCCCAGAACTGCCGGTAATAGCGCTCGCCCTGAGCCCGGCGAAGCCGCCACATCTCGTTGAAACCGAGGTACACCACTTCGCCCCGGCCGTAGCTGCGCACGGCGATCAACGGTTGGGGGGTCTTGCCGTCGACGCACTTGTCGGTGGGGTGTTCGGCCAAGGCCGTGGCCACCGAGTGGAGGCGTTCGACGGGCTGGTACCACGTCAGGCCGGCCAGATTGGCCCAGGCCCGGTCGTTCTCCGCCCCCGGCGAGTCGATCTGCATGAAGTCGTATTGCGCGGCCTCGGCCGTGCGGCGGAGCAAGAAGGGCTGCGGGCGGTCGCGCAGGTGGAGGTTGGGATCGACCTTGACCGGCAGCATGTCGCCCAGGGGCGTGAGGGCCAACTGCCCGGGACCGAACCTCGGCCCGGCCACCACGACCAGCCCCCCGCCGAGCTTATCGACGAACTCCTCGGTCATCTGGCAGAACCGGGGGCTCAGGGCCGAGGCCGGCATGTCCCCCAGGATGATCACGTCGTGCAGGAAGAACTCGTTGCGCGGCGGGCTGAGCGTCGGGACGAACAGCTCGTTGGTCTGCCGGACCTTGGGGTCGGCCGAGCGGAGAAACGTGCGGAAGCCCTTCTCGCCGACGAGCTTGTCGCGGTGGAAGACCTCCTTGACGAACCGCCACTCCCACGACGGCTCATAGTCGACGTACAACAGCCGAATCACATTGTCGTGAACGGTGGTCTCGCACTCGGCCTGGTTGTTCTGCGAGACGACCTCGTCGGAGAACGGCTCGACCTCGGCACGGAACGCGAAGCGGCCGGTTTCCTTGGGCACGTGAGGCACTTCGACGACGTGCGTGCCCTCGGCGAGCGTCACGTCGCGCCGGTCGAACTCGCGCCACCGGGCGGCCTCGGCGGCGCCGCCGATCTGCCGGGCCGAGAACCGCACCGAGACGCTCCGGCCCGCC
>JANLFZ010000055.1:5152-14354 GCA_024653385.1 Thermoguttaceae bacterium
CGGGCCGGAGCGTCTCGGTGCGGTTCTCGGCCCGCCAGCCCTTCCTGGCGCAAGGTGACCAGAAGCGGATAGCGCTCGTCCTTCTTCATCGACGGGGGGCATTGGAGGTCGACGGCGAGGTCGACGGCCGCCAGGGGCCCCACGCCGACGGTATAGACGCTTGCGCCCAGGCGTCGCGCGGCCTCGACGGCCGGCGGCCCGGCGTTCTGGTTGAAATCGCTGAAGACCACCACGCCCGCCAGATTGCTCGTCGCTTGGCGCCGCGCGAGGTCGCCGAGAGCGGCCCCCACCGCGGTCACCTGGCCAGCGGTGGTCAACTGGGCCGCCAGCGCCTTGGGGTCGAGCGCGTCGGTGCCGTCGGGCGAGGGATCGAGCGAACGCACTCCGTCGGGCCGGTCGAACACGAACGCCCGCAACCGAAACTTCTCCTGCAACTTTTGGAGGAGGTTCTCGTCCTGGCGGGCAAGGAAGGCCTGAACGTACTCGGCCCGCGTCGGGCGCGCCGACGAGCCGGCGGCCAGCCCGGTCGCCTCGGCCAGTTGCGCCCGCTCCGCCTCCGACAGTTCGTCGGCGATGCCCATGCTGTCGGTGCCGTCGAATACCAGCCACAGCGCGGGTTTGAGCTGGCTGGTCACGCGCACCGTCAGCACGGGTTCGGCGAGGATCACCAGGACGAAGCTCAAGAGCACGGCGCGGACCACGGCCAAGGCCATGCGGGCCTTGGCCCGCCGCGCGTACTGGTAGCGGGTGTAGAAGAGCACGGCCAGGACGACGAGGCCCAGGCAGCCGAGGACCAGCCAGGCGGGGGCGTCGTGGGCCCACGGGGCCGAGAGCGACGGCTCCACGCCGCCGATCTCGGCGGTCCGTTCCAACCCCAGCAGGCGGCCGATCAGTTCCGTGAGATTCATGCGGTCCGCTCCCGAGCCAGCATCGGCCAGGCCAGCATCCCCAGTTCGACGAGAAGGCCGGCCAGTACCGCCAACATCAGCCATTTCCAAAGGTCTTGCCCCAGGATCGGCGCGCCGGCCAGTTGGATCGTTTCGCCCTGACCAACCCAGCGGTAGTCGGCCGAGGCCATGCGATCCTGAAGGTCCGCCTGGTCGAGGGTCTTGAGGTCCGACTCGTCGGCCGGGCCGTTGACGGCCAGGACGGTTTCGAACAGCTTCGCGCCCTCGGCGGCCTGCGGGGTCTGGGCGGTCGCATGGGCCACGAGGCGGTAGATGCCGCGCTCGGCCGCCGGCGCCAGGCGCACGCCATAGCGGTCGCCCCCGGTCGCATCGACCGGCACCGGCTCGTCGCGGCCGCGCGGGCCGGAAAGCGTGAAGCGGGCGTCGCGGAAGTCGGCGGGCACGGGCACGAGCAACTCGCGGTGCGAATCGATGTTCCGCTGCGGCAGCGTTTCCAAGAGCAGATCGCGGAACACGCGGTCGAACAGCAAGGCGGCATTCGTGGCCGTCAACGTGTTCCACTCGCGGAACACCCCGGTGGTGAAAAACAGCACCCGGCCCCGGCCGACACGCCGCTCGACGAGAAACGGCAGGCCGTTGGTGTAGCTGCCCAAAACGCGAGGACGCTCGCGCTCGGCAAGTTCCTCGTTGGGGGCCTGGGCGTCTTCCGGGAGGCTCTCGCGCGAGGCCGCCCAGGCAAGCCACGTGGGCGCCAAGGCGTCGCGCTCCTGCTGAAGCCGGATCCGCTCCTGGTGCTCTCCGTCGCTGGCGGCGCCCTTGGCTTCCAGCGCGGCCAGGGCGGCCAGCCGTTTGTCGAGCTGGGCCAGACGGTCGCGGTCGTTGGCGATCCTCTTGGCGACGTTGGCCACCAGGCCATCGGCAACGTCCCGGCTCAAATCCACCTCGACCGCCTTGAAAAAGAACGGCAAACGGTACAGTTCCTCGAGTTCCTCCCGGGGCGTCTGCTCCAAGAGGAAGTACTCGTGCACCAGCGTCGAGAAGTCGAGCTGGAACGGCTTGTAACGGCCCGAGGAGGTCCCGGGGATGCCGCCCACCGGGACCGGCTTCAGGGGCGCGGGAAGCACGCCCAGGCCGTCTTGCCAGGCCGCGGTAGTCCACGCCTGGGGATCGAACTCGCCGCCGCAAGCCAGCACCAGCGGGCCGCCCTGTTGGACGTACTCGCGCAAGGCCTCGATTTCCGTCTGCGGTTTGGCGACCCCCGCGATCACCACGAGCCGGGCATCCTTGAGCAGCTCGCGATCGATGCGGTCGATGCGCACGTGGCGGACCTGGACCAGTTGCTTGTCGCCCTGGTTCCGCGCGGTCACCGGCGCCAACAGGCGCCGCAGGCGGAACGTCTCGCCGAACCGGGCGCGCGGCGGCGACTCCTCGGGGCCCAAGGCATCGGCGAACACCACCGGCAGGGACGCCACGACCGGCGCGGCCAGGAATCGCTCGTCGTCGGCCGGGAGCCGGTCGTGCGGGAGGGAGACGGAGACCGGCACGAACGTGGGGCGGCCGGGCTCGACCGGCACGTTGAACTGGTAGGGCGGGAACCGCACCTCGCGCGTCTGGCCGGGCTGCAAGTCGATGGTCTGCGTGGCCACGGTCACGCCGTCGACGTTCAGCGCGACCTGCACCTCGTTCCGCGGCGCGGCCCCCTCGAAACGGATGGTCGCCAGGAACGTGGCGGGGGTCTCGAGGTCCGCGATCTCGTCCTGGAGCCTCAGGTCGGCCACCCAGGCGTTCTCGACCTCTTCTTCCCTCGGCGCCGTCTGCACCACGTGCAGGGGCGCAGGAAGCCGCTTGAGCTGCGCCTCCAGCGACTGCGCCGGCCAGTTGCCCGCCTGCTGGTCCGAGAAGAAATAGATCTGCTTGGCCGGAGGGCTCTTCACCCGGTCGCACGCCTCGCGCGCCAGGTCGATCGCGGCGGAGACCACGGCGGCCCGGTCGACCGGTTCGAGCGACGTGAGGGCCTCGAGGGCGTCGGCGGGCGTGCTGTACGCGCCGCGGTTGAACTCCCGCGCCGCCCCGCAAGCCGGCAGCACCGAAATGCGGCTACCCGACGGCAGGCGGTGGATGAACTCCTCGGCCCGCGATTTCGCCTGGTCGAGCACCGTGCCGCCAAGCTGCTGGTAGCTCATGCTGAGGCTGTTGTCGACGACGAGCACGGCGTGGACGGGCTGGTCGGGGTCGATCGCCCCGGACCCGGGCAAGAACGGCCTTGCCATGGCCAGGCCGAACAGAAGCACCACGACGGTGCGCAGCGCCAGGAGAATGAGGTCTTGCAGCCGCATCATGCGGCGGCTGCGGCGCACCGCGTGGCGGAGGAAGTCCATCGCCGCCCAAGGCACCACCCGAAATCGCTGGCGATTGAGCAAATGAATCACGAGCGGCCCGGCCGCCAGCACCAGGCCGGCCAGGGCGAACCAGGGCGACAGAAACATCTTACCTCTTCTCCTTCACGCCGTACCTCGCGCGCAGGCTGTCGATCCGGCCTTCCTGGAGGATGGGCAGGTAGCGGTTGGGGATCGCCAGCACGAAGCAGCACACGGCCGTCTGGTACAGTTCGCCGGGGCGTCCGCTGACGTGCCCCTGGGCGTTCCACACGCCGTCGCGCTCCGAGCCCGGCTCTTGCACCTGGCTGGCCGCCACGCAGTCGCGGAGCTTGGGATAGCCGGTGTGCCACGGGTCGCCGCCGACCTGGTAAAGGGCCTGGGCGACGTACCAGAGCGTATAGGCATCGAACGGGGCGCGGCGTTCGCGGGCGAGTTGTTCGGGCCGGTGCTTGTCGATCTCTTCCAGCAGGATCTTGATGTTCTTCTCGATGCGCCAGTCGTCGTACTGGGCGAACTCCTGGAGGCAGACCACGCCCGCCGCCGCCATCGCCGTCGTGGCGTTGCCTCCGCCCTTGGAGTAGGTGAACCGGCCGGGATGCTTCTTCTGCTCTTCTTCCGGGGCGTTGCGGTCGCAGCCCTGGGGCGTGTAATGTTCGCGCACGCTCTTGATGGCCAGTTCGACGGTTTCGGGCGGGACTTCGAGGCCGCTATCGACCGCGCTGCGCAGGGCCAGGGCCTGCATGACGGCCAGGCTCAGATCGTGCCCGTGTTGCTGCCGCTGGGCGATGTAGTCCCAGCCGCCGTCGTCGCACTGGGTCTGGCAGATGATCTTCAACGCGCGGTCCAGGACCGGGCCGAGGCGGGGGTCGTTGCTCATGCCGTACAGTTGGCCAAGCGCGAAGGTCGACAGGCCGTGATTGTACATGCCGCGCCGCGGCTCGGAGATATTCAACAGGCCGAACGGCTTGCCCGAAATGCGGGCGGGACCGCGCCGCGCGCCGGCCGGGGCGTCGGCATTGCGCAGGATATAGTCCATCGCGCGCTGGACGTTGTCGCCGTACCGCCCGCGGCCCGGCAAGTGACCGGCCGCCATGAAGGCCAGCATGCCCGTGCCCACCAGCCCCAGATCGTTCGACTGCCAGTTGCCCTCGGGACCTTGGTTTCGGGCGAGCCACTGAAGGCCGCGGGCCAGCGCCTGTTCGCTTTGCGGGGTAATTTCCCAGTCGCCTTGGGCCCGCGCGGGGGCAACGCTTCCGGCGACCAAGCACGCCACGGCGAGACCCAGCGCCGCGCTGCCGAGGTAGGTTCGTTTCATCCTGGACGGTCCGTTGGGGGGACGATTCGGGGCGTGTCGCTGCTCGAGCATCGAGTGGCGGCCGTCGAGCCGGAATGCCTCAGGAAGCCCGCGTCGCGCGAGCAGCGCCGCGCCGCCGGCCGGATCGCTGGGGCCCAGCGATCCACCACCCGTCAACACCCAACCACCACCCGATTCGGACCTCTTGCGAGTGTCCACCCATTCTGGATACGGGCCGAGGCGTTTGTCAACGGTGTGGGCGGCGTCGGACCAAGACCGCGACCGCCGGCGACGCCACCTCGCCCCCATAAAGCGGTAAACGCCGGCGGGAACCGTGGCCGGGGACCGCTCCGCGTCCGGCCGTTGCGGCAAGAGCGGGGCGACCCCCGGCCGATACGCGGCGGCAGAGCCACCGTCGCTGGGCACGACGACCCGATCAGTCGCCGACGCGGAGCTTGATCTCGTCGGAGTTGCCCTTCAGCTCCGGGGCGTACATGGCCCAAGCCTTGGTGGGTAGCGCGCTGAACGTGCCGGGGATCTCGGCCCTCATGCGGTAGGCGACGCTGTGGTTGCCCCGCGCCAGGCGCTGGACGAAGAACACCACGCGGTTGTCGCGGAACTCCATGTAGGCCCCCAGGGCGTTCCCCGTGTACCCGCTCCGCAGGTCGACCGGCTCGAAGCCCGCGGGCTTCATGTCCTCGAAGACCAGGTATTCGTAGTCGTTCTTGCTTTGGATCTCCAGCTCGATCTCGACGAGTTCCCCGCTCTTCAGTTCGGCGAGGTTCTTCAGTTCCTCGCGCTCGTACTTCTCGACCTTCTGGTCGACGACCTGGCCTCGCGAGCCGGCCGCCTTGACGGCCTTGTCGGCCTTCTTGAGGCGGTAGTACTTGCGATCGACCTTGACCTCCAGGCCCGCCTTGGCGATCGGGTCTTCGAGCGTGAAGTTCGTCAGGTAGGCGTTATAGTAGAGCGGTCCCTTGCCCTTCTTGCGGAGTTCGACCGTGTGCGGGCCGTCGGTCACGGCCTCGCCTTCCAAGACGAACTTGTTGTCGAAGCTGAAAAGCACGGCCGGCGTGATCTCGACCGCCTTCTGGAGCTTTCCGTCGTAGAAGACCTCGACGGTCAATTCGGGCTTCTCTTCGCCGCTGGCCCGCAGGAACTCGGCAAAGGCCTCGATGACGATCGCCGTGTCGCGGGTCGATTTCCAATACGTGGCGTGCTTGCGGTTGTTCAACAGGTACTTGACCAGGCGCCGGGCCGTCTCGCCCTTGGGGTCGGTGCGGGAAAGGAGCTTGAGGTAATACGCCTGGGCCTCGTACTCGCTGCCGTACCACCACCACCAGATGCCCTCGGGCAGATTGAGCCAGGCGGTCTGGTTCTCGTCGTCCTGCTGGAGGTACTGGCCGATGTTGCGCAGGATCATGTCGAGCTTCTCCTTGTCGCCGAGGCGCTCGACGGCCAGGCCGTACATGGCCATCGCGTAGACCGACAGGTTGAGACGGTCGCGGTAGAGGAACTCATGCATGTCGGCGTTCTTCACGCCCGCGTCGACCAGCACCATGTACACGAAGGCGTCGAGGTTGTCGGCCGACGACTTCCAACGCAGCCCCGGCGGCTTGTCCTTGATCGCCGCGTTCTTCAGCAGCACGACCTGCTCGTCCTGGTAACGTTTGAGCCACTCGACGCCGCGTTCCAGCACGCCGGGCACGAGAGCCACGTCGTTCTGCTGCGCAAGCTGTAGCCCGTGGACCACCAGGGCCGTGGTGTGGGCCGAGGGATGTTCTCCGAAGCCCGAGAACCATCCCCAGCCGCCGTCGGAAAGCTGCATTTCCGTCAGCCGCGCCACCCCCTCCTTGACCATGCGGCGGACCTCGTCCTCGTCGAACACCGGGTTGCGGTCCAGCCTCTTCCACTGCTTCGCCCGCTCTTGGTCGTCGCCGATCTCCTGGGCGTTGAGGTTCGTACGCTTCTTCTGGATCTCCTTGAGATCGAGGCCCATGTTGATGAGCACCTTCTGGGTGATCACGGTGGGCAGGAAGCGGTTGAGCGTCTGCTCGGTGCAGCCGTAGGGATAATCGACCAGGTAGGGCAAGGCATCGACCATCGCCCCGGCCAGGGTCGGCGAGTAGCGGACCTCGAGCCGCGTCTGCGCGGGCCGGCGCTCCTTGGGCACGTTGACCGGGAGCTTGCCGGCATCGCGGTCGGGCCGGATCACGCCGGACCACGCCTCCATCTTGAGCATCCCGTGGATGTAGCACGGGAACTTCTGCTCCATCGCGTCCGATTCTTCGTCGGTCAGGGCCTTCATGCGCACCGTGGCCTCGCCCTCGTCGAGCACCTTGACCCGCCAATCGACCCGGGCCTCTTCGTTCGCTGCGATCTTCACGGTGCGAACCAGGTTGTCCATGGGCTGGAGGGTCTTGCCCTCCAACTCCAGGGCCACCTGGACACTCTTCTCGGCCTTGAGATAGTTGTGGACGTTGGCCGAGAGCACGACCTCGTCCTTCTGCACGAAGAACCGCGGGGCCTGGAGGCGGATGATGAGGTCCTTGCGGGTCACGACGTCGGTCACTCCCTCGCCGACTTTCGTGCCGTGGCCCATGCCCCAGACCTTGATTCGCCAGGTGGTGAGGTTCTCGGGCATCGAGAGCGCGACCTCGGCCGTGCCGTCCTTGCCGGTCGCGAGGGCGCCGACCCAGAGGGCCGTGTCGGCGAACTGCTTGCGCACGGTCGGCTGGACGAGCGGGGCCCCCGGGACGGCGCCGGCCTTGTCGCCCAGCGCCCCTTCCGGCTCCGCGGCGGTCTCGCGTAAGGCCATGGGGGCCCCTGGGGCGGCAGCGGCAGCCATCGGCGCGCCGTCCATGGCCATCGCGTTGGCCATGCCCGGGGCCGACTTGAAGGCCCGGGCCATCCCTCCGCCGTACCCTACGACGCCCATGCCACCCGCCGTGCCCCGGCGAAACTCGCCCTTGGCCTGCTCCATTGTCTCGAGGTCGTCGGCCGAGCTGGCCCCGAACACCCCGATGTCGGCCATGGGCCGGGCATTGGGCGGAACCGTCGGGCCGGTGGGACGCTCGAGGCTCGATTCGGTCTGCGGGTGGTGATGCCGCCGCCACTTCCAGAAGAACGCCTTGATCTCCGGCACGTTCGTGCCGCCCGAAATGTACTCGACCGATTTGTCGTAGATCGCCACCACGGTCGAGCCCTCGAAGGGCCGGCCGTCGAAGTCGGTGAGCTTGAGCTTCACCTGGGCCTTCTGCCCGGGCCGGTACGCGGTGGCCGACGGCTGGACCTCGACGTTGAGGACCCGTTTTTCCGGCGGCACGACGATCTCCTTGACCTCGGTGTGGACCCGGCCGTCGGCGATCGTGACCGCCTCGACGAAGAAGTTCGGCATGTCGCGCTTGACCACGGCGATCTCGGCCACCGTGCTCTTGCCCTCCAGGCGGATCGGCTTGGGCGGCAAGTACACGCCGCTGGGGCGCACGAAGAGCATGACCGTGCCGTCGGCCCGGTCGCGGTTGATCAACAGTCGCACGCTCTGGCCGGGCTTGTACTCGCGCTGGTCGGGAATCAGCTCGATCGCGTTGTAGCGGAAGTCGTCGCGGCCGGTCGCCTGGCCAAGGATGGTGAATACATAGCCCCCTTCGATCGTGTGCCCCTTCGCATCGGTCAGTTGGTACGACAGGCGGAACTGGCCCGGCCCGGCCGCCCGAATCTGCTGTTGGGCAAAGCCCTCTTCGTTCGTCGAAAGGTCCAGCGCGAAGCCCTGCTTCTCGACCGGCTTGCCCTCTTGGTACGTGACCCGGTAAAGCGTGAGCTTGCCTTTGCCCTGGACGGGTTTGCCGTCGAGCGTCCGCGCGGCAAAGTGCGCGTGGATCGTGTCGCCCACGCGGTAGTAGCCCCGGTCGACCCAGGCCGTCACCGTGAACGGCTTCCGGGCCACCAGCACGTTGCCCGAGCCCACGATCGTGCGCCGCGATTGATCGACCACCTCGGCCGTGATCGCGTACTGATGGTCGCGGTCGGGATACAGGGCCTTGGCCACGCCCGTGTCGATCTCGACCTTCACCGTGCCGTCGGGGCCGATCTCGACCTCGCGGTCGGCGACCACCTCGGGCGGCTGTTGCGCCCGCGGATACCAGAACGGCATCGGACGCCGCCAGCCCCAGTCCTTCCACCCCGGATACCACGGCATGTCGTACGCGAACCACCAGTAGCCCGGTCCGTAGAACCAGTCCCACGGCGCCCAGGGGTACCACCGCTCGCTCAAGTCGGCGCGGGTGACCTTGTACTTCACCTTGGCCTTGGTGACCGGCGAACCGAAGTAGTACTTGGCCTGGATCGTGGCCGTGATCTTCTCGCCGAGCATGACGGGCTCCTTGGGAGCCTCGACGGTGACTTCGTACTCGGGTTTCTTGTACTCCTCGACCCGGAAGCCGCCTCCCCCGAGATTGGCGATCGAGAGGGTATACGCGCCCAGCATCGCGTCGGCGGGCAATTCGTACTTGCCCTCGATACCGCCGTAGGCGTCGGCCTTCACCTGCGTCTCGACAATCTTCTCGCCCTTGGGATTATGCAGAAGCACCGTGAACGTCTGGCCGGCAAAGTCCGAGGTGTCT
>JANLFZ010000055.1:14364-16577 GCA_024653385.1 Thermoguttaceae bacterium
TCTTCTTGATCGTACTTGGCGTGCCGCACCCAGAACTTGTAGTGGACCGTCTGCGCGGGACGGTAGAGCGGCCGGTCGGTGATCGTGAAGACCTTGACCTCGTTGTACTCGGGGTCGTGGTGCTGGCCGTACCACACGCCGGTAAAGCCCAGGTAGGCGAACCGGCCCTGGGGCGTGCGCGCGATCACCAGCCATTGATAGTCCTGGGGCTGGTCGTTGGGATTGGGCATCACCTGCCCGTCGGCGTCGCTGAACTCGGCGAACTGCTTGGTGAGGATCTCGATCCGATTCGGGGGCCGGTGCTCTTGTTTCCAGCCGAAGAACTCGACGTTGGCTCTGGGCACGGGCTTGCCCGAGACCGCGTCGGCCACGAAGTACCACGTCTTGCCGTCCAGGGGCTTCTTGGCGATGGCCGTGTCGGCGACCCAGACCACCACGTGCATCGTGTTGCCGCCGGCCATCTTCGAGGTAACCAGGTACGCTCCCGGCTTCTGGAGCGGCGTGGTCACGGTCACGCGCCGGTCGAAATGGTTCTCGCGCGGCTGGAGGTCGAGTTTCCACGAGGCCACCTGCCCGATCACGTACTGCCGCTGGTTCTTGTGGACCAGCCGCCAGCCCAAATCGCCGAGATTCACCTGATCCCAGTCAAGTTGTCTGGGACGCGACTTGATGTGGGCCTTGAGATCGTCGAGCAGCTTGGGGACATTGATCTCCTCGGCCGTGAACTCCACCTGTTTGCCGTTGCGGTAGCGGAACTCGAGGGTCGCTCCCTGCCCGGCCGGCTGGGTGTTCGTGGGCTCGAACCGGCCCCAGTTGCCCGTGATCTGATCGAGCCGCTCGCGGAACGACTGCTTCTGGTTCGGGTCGCTGGCGGCCTCGATGGCCTGCCGCCAATAGTCGGCCGCCTTGGGATACTGCCGCCGGTTCTCGAAGATCTGCGCCAAGTGCACAAGCGCGTCGACCCGGTAGTGATCCTTCGCCTCGGCGGCCACCTGCTGGTAGATGCGGATGAAGTTGAACTCGTCGGGCAGATCGAATCGCTGGATGCCCGTGGCCAGCCGGGCGATGGTCTCGGTCTCTTTGAGCGTGTGCAAGGCGTAGGTACCGCCCTGATCCTTCGTATCGTCGGTATCCATGCGGCCGAAGAGCCAGCCGTAGTACGCCATCGTCTGGACGCCGAACTGGTTGTGCAGGAAGTCGGCGAACTGCATGCGCACCGGGGTAAGCTGGCTGGGATCGGCCTCGGCCGCCTGCACCAGGCACCACCGCCACCGCTGGCCGTCGCTGGCGGCATCCTGCCAACTCTTGGGAACGCGGTGGTAGACCGGCTTGCCGTCTTCATCGACCGGGGCCCCGCGGACCTCGCCCCGGTAGTATCCCCAGCCGGGTTCGTAGTCGGGCAGGGTGCCCAGGTCGGTCAGGTACTGAAGGCGCCACGACTCCTGGTATCCCCGGTAGTTCAGCAGCATCTGGCCCAACTCGAGGTAGAACCGACCGACGGCCCCGCGATCGGCGTCCTTTTGGGCCAAGGGCATGGCCTGGACCATCAGTTGGAGCGCCCGCACCCGGTCGCGCTCCATGGCGTTGGCTACCTGGCCGCCTCCGCGGTGGGGGCCGCGCTCGAACTTCCCCGCAATGATGAAGCCCTGGTGTTGCACTTGCATGTAGTTGCGGGCAGCCGCCCACAAGAGCCGCCAGTTCGCCTTGTGGACCTCGATCACCGCCTCGCGCAAGGCGTCGATTTCATTGACCCGGTTGAGCCGCTGGAGGCATTGCGTCGCCAGATGGAGGTCGTCGCCAACGCGCTGCGGATCGCACTTCGGGTCCAGGGCGAGTTTGCGGAACAGCTCGTAGGCATCCTTGAAGTTGCCCTGCTGCATGGTCCTTTGCGCCTGCTCGCGCAGGGCCTGGTCGCCTCCCGCCTCGTCGGCTTGGACCGTGGTCATACCCAGCACCATTCCCATCAGAGGAACCGTCAGGATCGATCGCCATGCGCTCATTGCCGTGCTCCTGGATACGTGACGCTCTCTCCCCTAGTAGACGGACCAAGCGGCCCGAGCGTTTCGCCAGACCGTGGAAGTCTTGCGGCCAAGCATAGCACCCCAAGCCGACGAGAACAGCCCCATCTCCTTGAGGCCGGAAGATTTGCGTTGGGTATCCATTCACCCGAGGCTAACCGCGAACGGTCGGCGATACGAGAGGGGGTGTACGAC
>JANLFZ010000055.1:16587-19603 GCA_024653385.1 Thermoguttaceae bacterium
CCGGGGATTGAACGGGAACAGCGCCTCTCGGACGGACAATCCTCGGACCTCGATCCGCGCGGGGTCGATCACGCCCGCCCCCATTCGCGCCAGGAGTTTCAGATGATTATCGCCCTGGAATGGGAACTGCCCGTGGTCGGCCATCGGGTCATACCCCATGACCGCGCAGCAAATCGCGTCGGTGCAAACCGCATTGCGCCCCACCAGGAGGAGTTTGGGCGCAAGCGGCTCGACCCCGGGGACCCAGGGCCCCTCGCCGCCGCGGTTGGTCTCGATGCCGTCGATCACGGCCAGGTCGATGGGCCGGGCGCCGAAGCAATCGGCCGTCACCCGCGGCACGCGCTTGCCCCAATCGCCGACCGCCACCGTGTTCGGCACCTCGCCGGGCACGCCCGCGGGCACCTTCTTCTTGCCGAAATGCAGGATGTCGCCGCGGTAATGGGTGGTGTCTTCGTTTGGGGCATCGCCGCCGTATAGCGACGTGGGCGGCATGCCGAACAGGTTCTTGACCGCCATCGTCACACCGGCCTGGGCGTGGTCCTTGAGTTTGGCCAGCGAGATGAAGACGTCGGTCTTTTCGTAGCACTGGTTCACTTCGAACGAGGGATAGAGGTAGCCGTCCCAGGCGACCTTCAGCCGGCTGTACTTGGGCCAACGACCCCGGTTGCGCGTGTCTTCCCAAGACACGCTGCTGCCGGAGGCCGACTCGATCATCTTGATGTCCCAGCCCGCCGCCGCGTAAACCTCTTCGGGCCGCTTGCGCGAGTAATGGCTTTCGAGCAAGTAGATGCGCCGAGCACCCGCGTCGTGCAGGGCCGCACACAGGGCAGCCACCACATGGGGATGCACATGGTAGGTGCGATACGCAGGCAAGTCTGCGAGTTTCTGGCTTGGCCCGCCGGTCAGGTTCATCTTGATGGCCACGGTCTTCCCCTCGACCAAGGGACGCAGCCCGCCCACGAGGTTCAGGGCCGCATCGAGCGCGCGGCGCACCAGTGGGGGGTCGTAGGACTCGCACCGCTGGATGGCGACCGGCAGGCTGGGTGCGTCTTTCGAGCGGTCGGGTCGGGTGTACGCGGGGTCGGCCTCGGCCGCGCGCAACGGCAGCCCCGCCGCCAACAGTCCTGCCGCGCCAAGCCCGTGGGCCAGCAATTCGCGCCGGTGTATTTTGTGGGACATTGACGCACCCTTTCTAGCTTGCCCAGAGTGACGTTCGAGCGGGCGTGAAACACCCCGTCGGCCAAACACGGTGTCAGTCGGTCGGCCGCACGGCGGCCTGGATCGGCCGAATCATAGGCGCCGACACCGCGTCGATCAAGTTGCACGACGCACGCTCGTTATGGCTTCGCGCCCTTGGTGATCCACTGGATCTCGGCGATCGTCGGGCCTTCGTTGGCCTGGAGGATGTTCAGACGCAGGTGCTGGGCCGTTACCGGCGGGAACTTGCGGCTGAAATGCCCGAGTTTCTCGCCCGAGACGATCGTCTTCCACTCGGTCCCCTCGCGGTATTGGAGTTCGAACTTCTCGACACGTCCGGCGAACTCCTCGTCGATGCGGACACCTTCGAGGGTCACTGGTTTGCCCAGGTCGATGGCGATCCATGCCTGTTTCGTGCCGCCGTCGGTGGCCCAGCGGGTGTGGGGATCGCCATCGAACGCCATCTCGGGGCCGTAGTCGTCGTGCATCTGACGGTAAACGTTCGAGGCCGTGGCCTTGATGTCGGACGGGAGGCTGACCGGCCGGAGGTCCAAGGCCGGGCCGTCCAACTCGAGCCGGACGATCGTATCGATCTCCTGCCGATCGGCCGGTGCCACGCGGATCGTGATTCCCCGTTCGTCCTGCTGGACCGTGGCCGTGCCGCCGGTGAGCACCGAGTGCGAGACGATCTTCTTGGGAATCGGCGGCAGCACGACCGCGTCGCCTTCCCACCCCAGGATGTGGACGTAGACCGTGTTGGCCTTGCGCGTGCTGGCCAGGCGTTTGGTGGGCTTGAAGGGGCCGCCGCGAGTGCCGTAGATCGACTCGCCGTACTTGGCCAGCCATTGGCCCATCTCCCGAAGCCGCTCGACCTGGCGCGGCTCGATCTGGCCGTTGGGCATGGGCCCCACGTTGAACAAGAGGTTGCCGTCGCCTCCCGCGCAGAGCACCAGCGTGCGCAAACACTGGCCGAGCGACTTCATCGGGTCGCCCGGCTTCCAGGCCCACTGGTTGCAGATCGTCATGCAGGTCTCCCAGGGGCGGTCGAAGCGGAACGTTCCGACGCGTTGCTCGGGCGTGTCGTAGTCGCCAGGATCGGCGCAGCGGTTGTTGATGAGGATGTCGGGCTGGAGCGAGCGGACGAAGTCGACCACGCCCTTGCCGCGCTTCGCGTCGAAGCCCTGGGCCACGTCGAACCAGAGCGTCGACAGCGGGCCGTAGTTGCGCACGAGTTCCTCGACCTGCTTGCGCAAGTACTGCTCGTAGCGGTCCAGGTTGGGGTGGGGTTTCTTGGTGGTCCCGCCCGGGCTGCCAAAGGGAAAGTCGGGATGGTGCCAGTCGCAGACCGAGTAGTACGTGCCGAAGGCGATGCCCTGCCTCCGGCACGCCTCGGACAGTTCCTTGACCACGTCGCGCCCGAAGGGCGAACGCATGATGTTGTACTCGGTTTGCTTGGTGTCGAACATGCAGAAGCCGTCGTGGTGCTTCGTGGTGAACACCATGTACTTCATGCCCGCATCCTTGGCGACCTTCACCCACTGGTCGGCATCGAACTGCACCGGATTGAACTGCTTGTAGAGGTTGTCGTACTCCTCGATGGGGATGGGCGCGCCGCGCGACCACCCGATTTCGGTCCCCTTTAGACTCACAGGCCCCCAGTGGATGAACATCCCGTACCGGGCCTCGCGAAACCAGGCGAGACGACGTTCGCGGTCCTGTTCCTCACTCAACGGCTTGGCCGGCTTCTTGGTAGGCATTGAGGCGACCTCCCTTGGATTGGTGGGACGGACACTCGGGTCCGCCTTGCTCACGGGGCGGA
>JANLFZ010000569.1:0-3503 GCA_024653385.1 Thermoguttaceae bacterium
CCCAAGGCAGTCATCGCGAAAGCCTTATGAAGACCGCGATTCCGCTCTTGTTTTTCGCCCTCGGTCTTGGCATGGCCGAGGGTTCGCGCGGGGCCGAGCCCGGTGCGGACCGGCCCAACGTCGTCGTCTTTCTGGCCGACGACGCGGGTTGGGGCGATTATGGTCGTTCGGGCAACACCACGGTCCAGACGCCCCACATCGACTCGCTCGCGCGCCAGGGCGTCTCGTTGGAGCGGTTCTACGTCTGTCCCGTGTGCTCGCCGACGCGGGCCGAGTTCCTCACCGGGCGCTACCATCCGCGCGGGGGCGTGCGCGGCGTGTCGACCGGCCACGAGCGATTGGACCTCGCCGAAAAGACGATCGCCGACGCCTTCCAGGCGGCCGGCTATGCCACCGGCGCGTTCGGCAAGTGGCACAACGGCAGCCAGTGGCCGTACCATCCCACCGCGCGCGGCTTCGACGAGTACTTCGGCCACACGGCCGGGCACTGGGGCGAGTACTTCGATGCCCCCCTGGAGGACAGCCGCGGCCACTGGGTCCGCACGCGCGGCTACATCGTCGATGTCTGCACCGACCGCGCGATCGCGTTCATCGAGAAACACCAGCGCCGTCCCTTCTTCTGCTATGTGCCCTTTACTACCCCGCATTCCCCTTGGGCCGTCCCGCAGGAATACTGGCGCCGCTATAAGGACAAACCGATCGCCGAGCGGGCCACGGCGCCGGCGCAGGAAAACCTCGACGAGACCCGCTGCGCGTTGGCCATGATCGAGAACCAGGACTGGAACGTGGGCCGCGTGCTGGCCAGGCTCCGCGCGCTGGGGCTTGAAGAGAAGACGATCGTCGTGTATTTCTCCGACAACGGCCCCAACAGTTGGCGCTACAACGGCGGCATGAAGGGGCGCAAGGGCAGCACCGACGAAGGGGGCGTGCGCTCGGTGTGCTACCTGCGATGGCCCGGCCGGCTTCCCGCCGGCCACACCGTCCCGCAGATCACCGCGGCAATCGACCTCCTGCCCACGTTGACCGCGCTGGCCGGCGTGGCGCGCGTCGGCGATCAACCCCTGGACGGCCGCGACCTATCGCCGCTGCTGTTGAAGCGCGCGGCGGACTGGCCCGACCGAATGATCTTCTCCACCTGGAACCAGAACGTCAGCGTGCGCACCCAGACCCATCGGCTCGATAGCGCCGGCCGGCTTTTCGACATGGTGGCCGATCCGGGACAGACCACGCCCATCCAGGACAAAGAGCCGGCTCTGGCGGCCCGTCTTGCCGCGGCGGTCGAGGCATGGCGGCGGGAAGTGCTCGGCGCCGGCGCCGCCGTGGCGAAGCCCCGCGCCAAGGGCAAACCCCGAAGCGGCCAGGGCCCGAGCACCGTGGATCCGCGCCCCATCCCCGTCGGATATCCCGAGTTCCCCATTACCATCCTCCCGGCGCGCGATGGGGAACCGCGCGGCACGGTACGACGCAGCGCCGCCGCCCCGAACTGCTCGTATTTCGTCAACTGGACCAGTCTGGACGACCGCATGGTGTGGCTTCTCGACGTGCGCACGGCGGGCCGGTACGAGGTGACCATCGACTACACGTGCCCCCTGCCGGACGCCGGCTCGACCATCGAGATCTCGTTCCGCGAAAGCCGCCTGGTCGGCAAGGTGGCGCCCGGGTGGGATCCACCGCTGTACACGAACCAGGACACCCTCCCGCGCCCCGACGGCGAGAGCCCGATGAAGGAGTTCCGCACCCTGCGGCTCGGCCAGGTGGTTCTCGAAGGGGGGCGCGGACCGCTGGTGTTGCGGGCCCTCGAGATCCCGGGCAAATCGGTCATGGACGTGCGGCGCGTGACGCTGACGCTGGTCTCGGCCGGCCACGATCCGCAATAGCACGGCCGGGCGGACACCGGATGCTCCGCATCGAGGCCGGCCGGCGGCACGGGCCGACCTCCCCCGATGCGTCGCGTGCGCCGATCGGGTAGAATGATGCCCCGTGTCTTGTGTTTCGCTCGACGGTCAACCACGCGAGATCGCTCGCCCATCCTCATGACGCACGAACATCCCGAACGCGGCGCGCAATTCCTGAAGGAACTGACCGTAGGTCTTTACGAGCCGAAGACCTGCAAGTCGTTGGGCGAGTCGGCCGAGCGATCGACCCGACACAACCGCCAGATCGCGGCGGCAATCGCCCCGTGGCAGGCGTGGCGCGAGGCGGCCAACCGCTTCAAGGCGTATGCCATCGCCCATCTCGACCAGCTCTTGGTCGAGTTCGAGCGGAACATCACCGCCCGAGGCGCCACGGTGCTGTATGCCGAGAACGTCGAGGAAGCCAACCGCCACATGCTCCAGATCGCCCGCCAGCACGACGTCAAGACCGTCGTCAAGGCGAAGTCGATGGTCAGCGAGGAGATGGAATTGAACCAGGTGCTGGCCGCCGCGGGCATTCGGGCCGTCGAGACCGACCTGGGCGAGTACCTGGTTCAACTGGCGGGGCAAAGGCCCGTCCACATCGTGACCCCGGCCTTGCACATGTCGGCCGGCGACGTGGGCAAGCTGTTCCAGGAGAAACTCCACGAGCCGTATACCGCCGAGCACCAGGCCCTGACGGCCATTGCCCGGCGCCACCTCCGCCAAGACTTCATTTCGGCCGACATGGGCACCTCGGGGGTGAACTTCGCCATTGCCGACACCGGCACGATCTGCGTGGTCGAGAACGAGGGAAACGGCGGGCTTTCGACCTCGGCCCCGCGGGTCCACGTGGCCCTGATGGGCATTGAAAAAGTCATCGCGCGGATCGACCACCTGCCCGTCTTCCTCAACCTGCTGGCGCGCAGCGGCACGGGCCAGAAGCTGACCACGTACACCCATTTGTTCCACGGCTCGACGCCGGGTCGGAAGCTGTATGTGATCATCCTCGACAACGGGCGCACGAACGTGCTTCGGGACCCTGCCGCGCGCATGGGCCTGTTTTGCATCCGCTGCGGGGCATGCCTCAACGCTTGCCCCGTGTACCGCCGCGCGACCCCGTGGTCCTATGGTTGGGTCTACCCGGGGCCCATCGGCTCGATCATCACGCCGCACCTCGTCGGGCTCGAGAAGGCCGGTTCGCTGCCCTTCGCCTCGTCGCTGTGCGGGGCCTGCGGCGAGGTCTGCCCGGTGAAGATCGACATCCCGCACCAGTTGGTCCACCTGCGGCACCGCGCCGTGAACGAGCCGTCGCCGGCACGATCGATCGCCGAGCGACTCTTGTGGAAGGCCTGGGCGTTTGCGATGGCCGGGCCGATCCGCTACCGGCTTTCGATGTGGGCGGTCAAGATCGGCGTGCGCTTGGCGCGGTTCTTGCCGTGGCATCCCGGCAAGCTCGGGGCGTGGACGCGCGGCCGCGAATTGCCCGAAGTCCCGCGCCGCCCCGCGTTCCGCGATTGGTGGCGCCGCCGCGCCGACGAAATCACCAACAAGTAACCGTCACGGGGACTGCCCCGAGGTTCGCGGCAAAGATCGCGAACCTGGGACATT